>JAGWST010000396.1 GCA_028869325.1 bacterium
CTGGCATACATGCATCTGCACACGCGCAATCAGTGGCGCGGCGTGCGCACCAGTTGGATCGGCGTGATCGGCTTCGCCGCCGTGATCTTCTGCTATCTGGGCGTGAACATCTGGATCAGCGGGCTCCATAGCTACAAGGTCTAGCAGGTTGCGGAAAAACCCCCGTGCCGCCCGCTGCGGGTTTGGGCGGCATGCCCGCGCCTGACATCGTCGGCGGCTCGGTCACAGACCGCAGTGGGTATGCTCCCTCGCCGCCTCCTTGCATTCGCGGGCATGGCGCTCCAAACGGGTGGCACGCGGGTATTTCCGCAACCTGCTAGAAGCGGCGTTCACGACGCCGCACGGCAAGCCGGTCCGTCGTAGAGCAGCAGCGCATCGCCGTCGGCGCGGCCGACCACTTGGAGGTTGCGCCCAAACGACGGCTGCTCGGCGAGCCGTCTCCCGGAGACGATGACGAACGCGCGGCGCGCGTCGCAGACGAACTCGCGTGTCTGCGATCCGTCGCCGTCCAGCGCCTTGGCCTCGGGCAGCGTGTAGAAGGCGAGCGCGTTGCCGCCGCTCACGCCTTGGATCGCGATGCGATCGCCGGGCTCGCGTAAGGCGTCGATCTTGGCCGCCAGCTCCGGAATCGGTTTGAGCCCCTCCGCCTTGGGCAGTGCGACGTACATCGTCGCCAAGACCGCGCCGACGCTTGCGCAGGCTAGCGCCAGCGGCGCCAAGGCGCGGCCGGCGGGAATCCACAGCAGCACGAACGTCAGCAGCGAGCCCGCGAAGACGATCGAGCCCAACAGGATCAGGTACGGCATCAGCCACGTGGTCTGCTGCGTGAAGTGCATCGTGCGCGCGAAGAGCGCGATGGCCACCGCCATCAAGAGAATGGTCACGGGCACCGCGGCGGCGCTGATGCGCGCGGCACGCAGGCGCCCCGCCTGGAGCGCACGATCCCACCACGCTGCCACCAGCAGCGCCATCGCCGGCAGCGCCGAGGCGATGTAGTTTGGAAGCTTGGTACGCGCCAAGCTGTAGAAGACGAAGGTCACGACGGTCCAGACCAGCAGGTAGCGCAGGAAGGGCGCATCCTCGCCCGTTGCGCGGATGCCATCCCTGGCGGCCGTCCAGATCGCCCAAGGTAGAAAGGCGACCCACGGGAAGAAGCCCAGGATCACCACGGGCACGTAGTACCAGATCGGTCCCGTCTGGTTTTCGACGACGCCCAGGTAACGGCCGAAGGTATACTGGCCCAGGAAGGCGCCGACGAAGGCCGGGCCCTCGCGCCCGTACACCGCGGCGAACCAGGGCAGGGCTACCGCGCAGAAGAGGCCGACGCCGGCCGCCCAAGCGCGTGGCGAGAGACGCGGCCAGCCTTTGCCGTAGCGGGTGTTCCAGAGTATGAACGGCAGCACGACCAGCGCCGGCATCACCAGCGCCACCGGCCCCTTGGCCAACGTGCCGAGCGCGGCGCAGAGCCAGCCGCCGACGAAGGCGCCCACGTCGTCGTCTTGGGCGGCGCGATACCACAGCAGGGTGGTGGCCATCAGGGTGAGGTCGAGCAGTGCGTCCATGATGGCCAAGCGCCCGAGGATCGCCTGCTCCAGCGCCGTCGAGAGGATCAACGCCGCGAAGATCCCGGCCCGCAGGCCTCCGCGCCGTGCGCCGGCCCAGCCCGCGACCGCGCCCATCGCGATGGTGGCCAGCGCCGAGGGGAGCCGCAGCGCGAAGGCGCTCACGCCCAAGAGCTTGGCCGCGAGCGCGGCAAGCCAGAAGTAGAGCGGCGGCTGGACGAACCAGGGCTGGAGATGCTGGTGCATCACCAGCCAGTCGTGCGTGACCAGGATCTCGCGCGCAACCTCGCCGTAGGCGGTCTCGCTGTTGTCCCAAAGCGTCCCGCTGCCCAACGCGGGCAGCGTGACGGCGGCGGCGACGGCGGCGCCTAGCGCGGCCGCCATGCGCGCCGCCGCGCGGTCGGCTAGAGCGGCCATGACCGTCGTGTGGAACTCGACACGCGCGAGCGCACGGGGGGCATATCGGGCCCTGACTTTAGTCGTAGGCGGCGCAATACCTGGAGCCTAGCATGACGGTATCGTTGGTCATTTGACGACGGAGGATAGACTTTGTGCCTCTGCGAACAAGGGGCCGGTCTACAGGTTCGTACTCTAGAGAGGAGTCCGATGTCGGACGCGGTTTCCCATGGACCGGAAGATGCGTTTCCGCTCATTCCGCGTCAGCGCTTTCTGCAGCGGCTGCTGGGTGTCTTCGTGACGATCGGAACGATCGCCGGTATCATCCCGATCGTGGCCTATGTGTGGCCGCCGAAGTCGAACACGGAGACGGCCGAAGAGGCCTTCCAGTCGATCAAAGACGACTCGGGCAAGACGATCACGCTCGCCGACGTCAATGCCTCGAAGATTCCCGTCCTCGGCGTGCTGACGCAGGGCGAGAAGCAGACGCCGGTTGCCGTGATTCCCGACGCCGCCAATCCCGGCTGGAGCAAGGCGTATCCCAAGGTCATCTCGCGCGTCTGCCCGCACTTGGGCTGCACCGTTGCCTTCCGCACGGACGAGCACAAAGCCGACGACGGCCAGACGTTCGCCGGCGGCTTCTGGCAGTGCCCGTGCCACCGCTCGCAGTTTCCGCCTAACGGGAGCAAGGTGCTCGGCGGACCGGCGCCGCGCCCGATGTTCGTCTTCGACAGCGTGGAGGTCGCGAGTAACGACGTCCAAGTCAAGGGAGCCGCTACCTAAGCCATGCCGTACATCGATGATCTCGTAGCGGGGAATCCCGCACTGCGCGGGCTGGTGAACTGGCTCGACGATCGCCTCGACATCAAGGGGCCCATCGACTACCAGCTCAACAAAAACGTCTACGCGCCCTCCATATCGTGGACCAACTGCTTCGGCGGTATCTCGTTCACGCTCTTTGGCGTGCAGGTACTGACGGGCATCCTGCTGGCGTTCTACTATCAGCCCGGCTCCAACACGTCGTTCGAGTCCATCAAGTACATCATGGACACCGTGCACATGGGCTGGCTGATTCGCTCGATCCACGCATGGTCGGCAAACCTGCTGATCGGCACCGTCTTCTTCCACATGGCTCGCGTCTACTTCGCCGGTGCCTACAAGCCGCCGCGGGAGTTCAACTGGATCGTCGGCATCATCTTGCTCGTGCTGACGATCGTCATCGCGTTCACCGGCTATCTGCTGCCGTGGAACCAGCTTGCCTATTGGGCATCGCAGGTCGGCACGCACATCGCGGGGACGCCGCCGCTGGCCGGCCCCTACGTCGAGTACTTCTTGAAGGGCGGTGAAGATCTCACCACCGCAACCATCAACCGCTTTTACGCGCTGCACATGCTGGTGCTGCCGGCGTTGATCGGTCTGCTGATCGGGGCGCACCTGTTGATGATCCGTCGCCAAGGCCCCTCGGGCGGCTTGTGATTCGGAGCTGAGATGTCGAACAAGAAGGAATTCGGACCGAATACGCTCATCCGCCCGTTCTTTCCGGGCGAGGCCTACGTTCAAGGGTCGCTGGTCTTTCTGATCATCGCCTTCACGTTCATCGTCGCGCTGGCCCATCCGTGGCCGATCGGCGAGAAGGCCAACCCACTGGTCACGCCAAACCCGATCAAGCCGCAGTGGTACTTCTTGGCCATCTATCAGCTGCTCAAGCTGCTGGGGCCGCCGTTCCTGCCGTTCAGCCTGCCGGAGTGGATCGGTGCCGTTGCCGTTCCCACGATCTTCCTGGTAGTGTTGATCCTGTTACCGTTCTACGATCAGAATCCGTACAAGGCGGTGCGCCGCCGCCCGATCGCGCTGACGCTGGGCATCCTCACCATCGCGGTCTTCGTCGGGCTGACGTGGTGGGGCGCCGTCTCGCAGACATGATGCGTCGTCGCGATCCTCTTCGTCTGTCCGCAGGAACGGAGCTCAACCTCGTGAGAGTCGTCACCGGATTGCTCTTGGTCGTCGTCATGGCCCTCTGCTCGGGAACAGCGTGGGCCGCGGGCGATTCGTCCGCCGGCGAGAAGCTGTTCAACAGCGTGGGCTGCACGGGCTGCCACGGCGCCGGCGGCGGCATGCCGGCGGCAGGCACCGGTGCGCCGAAGCTGGCGGAGAATCCCGACGTCGCGGCGATCGGCGAAGAGAATCTGGCGCAGACCATCGGCAACGGCTTCCCCGCGGCGGGCGGCAAAATCGCGATGCCGTCGTTCAAGAACACCCTCAAGCCCGATCAGCTGCGGGACCTGGCCGCCTACGTCCACGGCGTTTCGTACGTCGATCCCAACCTCCAGCCGCACGTTCTGTGGGCCGTGCTGATCGCGCTCTTCGTCGTCTTCACCATCGGAACGATCGCGCTGCTCGAGTACGTTACGCCCGAGGCGCAGTACCGGCGGAGGGGCTGACCACCTCGGCTCCGTGTCTGGCTACCTTCCGGTTGCCCTCGATCTCCGAGACCGTCTCGCCGTCGTCGTCGGTGGTGGCCGCGTTGCGCAGCGGAAGGTCTCCCATCTGCTCGATGCCCGGGCGCGCGTTCGTGTCGTGGCGCCCGCGCTCGCTCCGCAAGTTGCGGCCTGGGTCGCCGCTGGACTGATCGAGCATCTCCCTCGGGGGTTCGCTCCCGGCGATCTCGAGGGCGCGTGGCTGGCCTTCGCCGCCACCGACGATCCCGCCGTCAACCGCGCCGTGGCCGATGAGGCGCGTGCGCGCGGCATCTTCGCGAACCTCGCCGGCGAGCCGCAACTCGGGAGCTTCGCCACCTCGGCGGTTCATCGCGTCGGCCACCTGACCATCGCCGTGAACACCGATGGCCTTGCCCCGGCCTTCGCCAAGCGCGTGCGCGACGAGATCGCGCAGCGCTTCGGCGAGCGCTACGCGCAGGAGCTCGAAGCCGGCGCTCGCGAGCGCGATCGTGCGCTAGGCCGGGGGCCGCTGGTCGCGGCGACGCGCGGCAGCGCGCTGGCGTTGGCGCAGACGCGCTGGGTGGCGCAGCGGCTGGCCGTGCGTGGAATCGCGAGCAGCGTGGAGATCGTCCACACCAAGGGCGATCGCATTCAGGATCGCACGCTGGCGGCGATCGGCAGCGACGGCCTCTTCGTCAAGGAGCTGGAGCGCGCGCTGGCGGAGCGGCGCGCCGACTACGCCGTGCACTCGGCAAAAGATCTTCCCAGCCGCCTCGGTGAGGGGATGATGCTGGCGGCGATCTGCGAGCGCGAAGATGCGCGCGACGCGCTGCTGGCGGAGCGCTTCGACGTGGGGAGCCTGGGCCTGGCGGCGCTGCCGCAAGGGGCGCGCGTGGGCACCTCGAGCCTGCGGCGCCGCGCTCAGCTCGCCGCGCTGCGCCCCGATCTCTGTTTCACCGACTTGCGCGGCAACGTCGACACGCGGCTGCGCAAGCTGGCGGAGGGCGAGGCCGATGCTCTGGTGCTGGCCCACGCCGGCCTACGCCGCTTGGGGACGACGGCGCGTTTCACCTATCTCTTCGATCCCGAGCAGATGACGCCGGCCGTGGCGCAGGGCGCGCTGGCGGTCGAGTGTCGCGACGACGACGCAGCGGCCTCCGCCCGTCTGCGTGAAGCGCTGAACGACGAGGCCAGCGAGCGCTGCGTGCTCGCCGAGCGCGCGCTCCTGCGAGGCGTGGAGGGCGGTTGCCAAGTGCCCGTCGGAGCCTACGCTTGCCTGGACGGCGGACGCCTGGAGTTGCACGCGGTGATCGCCTCGCTCGACGGCACGCGCCTGCTGCGCCAGCGGATCGAGGGCCCCGCCGGCGAGGCCGAGCGGCTCGGCGCCGCGCTCGCACAGCGTCTGCTGGAGGCCGGCGGGATAGAGATCCTGCGCGCCTTCCACCCGTTGCGCGATCGCGTGGTCGTCGTGCCCAGAACCCAGCGGCGTCCGAGCCAGGTCGCGGCGCGCCTGCGCTCGCTGGGGGCCCAGGCGGTGGAAGCCTATAGCGCGGCGGCCGCCGAAGAGAGCCTCCAGGGCCGCGCGCCCGACGTGGTCGTCGTCCCATCCAGCGGGAGCGTGGCGGTAATCGCTCCGTACCTCTCGGCGCTGCGTGGCCGCGATGCGCGGCCGCTGCTGGTGGCGATGGGGCCGCAATCGGCAACCGCCGTGCGCGAGGCGGGTTTTGAACCCGATGCGACGAGCCAGACGCCGGCCGTGGATGCCCTGGTGGCAACGGTGCAGCGTCTGCTCACCGAAGGAGGCTTCGACTCATGAAGACCATCGACGCGCCGTCCGATCAGATCGTCGTCACGCCGCCCTACGCCAGGCCGCGGCGTCTGCGCCGCACGGCGGCGCTGCGCGAGATGGTGCGCGAGACGCAGGTGCACGTCGAGGGGCTCGTGCAGCCGCTCTTCGTCCTCCCCGGCAGCGGCGTGCACCAAGAGATCTCCAGCATGCCGGGCATCTACCGTTACTCCGTGGACACGGTCGTGGAGGAGGTGCGCCGCCTAGCCGAGCTCGGCATTCGTGGCGTGCTGCTCTTCGGCATCCCCGATCACAAGGACGAGATCGCCTCGTCCAACTACGATCCCAACGGTGTGGTGCAGCGCGCGAGCGAGGCGATCAAACGGGAGGTTCCCGAAATCACCGTCATCGCGGATCTCTGTAATTGCGAGTACACCAGCCACGGTCACTGCGGCATCCTCAAGGGTGAGAGCGTCGACAACGATGCCACCTTGGAGCTGCTGGCACGCGTGGCCCTCACCTACGCGCGGGCGGGCGTGGACGTGGTGGCGCCCTCCGACATGATGGACGGCCGGGTGCGCGTGATTCGCGAGAACCTCGACGCGCACGGCTTCCAAGAGACGGCGATCATGGCGTACAGCGCCAAGTTCGCCAGCGCCTACTACGGGCCGTTCCGTGAGGCGGCGGAATCGGCGCCCGCCTTCGGCGACCGCCGCTCGTACCAGATGGATCCGGCCAATCGCCGCGAGGCCTTGCGCGAGACGGCGCTGGACATCGAAGAGGGCGCGGATATCGTCATGGTCAAGCCGGGGCTGCCGTATCTCGATGTCTTGCGCGAGGTTCGCGACGCCTTCGAGCTGCCGCTTGCGGTCTACAACGTGAGCGGCGAGTACAGCATGCTCAAGGCGGCCGCGCTGCGCGGCTGGATCGAGGAGGAGCGCGCCGTCGACGAGACGCTGCTGGCATTCGCGCGCGCCGGCGCCGACATCACCATCACCTACTTCGCCGCAGACTTTGCCGCACGTGCGCGCAGACGCTGATCTAGCCGTCGTGATCCTGGCAGGCGGCGAGGCGACGCGGCTCCCCGGCAAACTGGCCAAGCCTGCCGGCGACGTGCCGCTGCTGGTGCGCGTCTATCGCAACTTGGAGCCCGCCGGCTGCCCCGTCTACCTCTCGCTCAAGCAGCCGTTGCCGCCCGAGCTGGCCGAGCCGCTCAAGCGCTGCACTCCGGTTTACGACGTCGAGCGCCAGCGCGGTCCGGTCGGTGGACTGGTCTCGTCGTTTGCGGCGATCACGCGGCGCTATGCCTTCGTCTGCGCCGGCGACGCACCGCTGGTGGACGTCGCGCACCTGCGGCGCCTGCTCGACGCCTGGCGCGAGGGCGACGAGGCGGTGGTTCCGGTGCGCGGCCGTCATGACGGCGGCGAGCAGTGGGAGCCGCTCGCGGCGCTCTACGATGCCCCGGCGTTCGCGCGCGCCGGCGAGAGCGCTCTGCGTGCGGGGCGCGCATCGATGCGCCAGGTGATCGAGCGCCTGCGTGCGCGCCTGCTCCCCATGGAAGACGAGGCCGTCTTCACCAACGTCAACACGCCGGCGGAGTATGCCGCCTTCGTCGAGAGGCTCGCGTGACCGCTCAGCCGACGGATCGATCGGATCGCCTCTTCGAGCGCAGCACGCGGGTCATCCCCGGCGGCGTCAACTCGCCGGTGCGCGCTTTCCGCGCCGTCGGCGGCGTTCCACGCTTCGTCACGCGCGGTCACGGCGCGTATATCGAGGACGCCGACGGCAATCATTACATCGACTACGTCGGCTCTTGGGGGCCGCTGATCGCCGGTCACGCCCACCCCGAGGTCGTGCGCGCGGTAGAGTTGGCCGCCGCGCGCGGCAGCTCGTTCGGCGCGCCGACGGAGGCCGAGGCCGAGCTAGCGGAGCTGGTCGTCGAAATGATCCCCTCCGTGGAGATGGTGCGCTTCGTCTCCTCGGGCACGGAGGCGACGATGAGCGCGCTGCGCATCGCGCGCGGTTATACCGGGCGCGAGCGGGTGATCAAGTTCGACGGCTGCTACCACGGCCACGCCGACGCCTTTCTGGTGAGCGCGGGAAGCGGTGCGCTGAGCTTCGGCGCGCCGGACTCTCCGGGCGTGACGACCGGTACGGCGCGCGACACGCTGTGCGCGCCGTACAACGATCTGGAGACCGTACGGCGCCTCTTCGCCGAGCATCCTGGAGAGATCGCGTGCGTGATCGTCGAGCCGTACGCGGGGAACATGGGTCTGGTGCTGCCGCAGGTGGGCTTCTTGCAGGGCCTGCGTGAGGTCACGCGAGCCGAGGGCGCGCTGCTCATCTTCGACGAGGTGATCAGCGGGCTGCGCGTGGCGCGCGGCGGCGCGCAAGAGCGCGAGGGCGTCATGCCGGATCTCACCACGCTCGGCAAAGTGATCGGCGGCGGGCTCCCCGTCGGGGCCTTCGGCGGACGCGCCGAGGTGATGGCCTGCCTCTCGCCGCTGGGGCCCGTCTACCAGGCGGGAACGCTCTCGGGGAATCCGCTTGCGATGGCGGCCGGCATCGCGACGCTGCGCCTCCTGCGCGACGGCGGCGCCTACGAGCGGCTGGAGGCGCTGGGCGCGCGGCTCGAGCGCGGCCTGCGCGAGGTCTTCGCACGCCGCGGCGTGCGTGCGCAGCATGCGCGCGTGGGCTCGGTACTCTGCACCTTCTTCGCCGAGCAGCCGGTGACGGATCTGCGCTCGGCCAAGCGCAGCGACACGGAGCGCTACGCCGCCTACTTTCACGCCATGCTGGCCCGGGGCGTCTGGCTTGCGCCCTCACAGTTCGAGGTAGCCTTCGTCTCGCTCGCGCACACCGAGAGCGAGATCGACACCACGCTTGCCGCGGCGGACGATGTGCTGGCCGCGCTGGAGGCCCCCGCCTGATGGCTATCTCGCGAATCGCCTCGCTGCGCGCGGGTCTGCGCGCGCTGGCCGGGCGGAAGAACGGCGTGCGCGTCAACGAGTTCAACGTCCCGCGGCTCTTTCTCTACCATCGCGCGCTCGTTGAGGTGAGCAAACAGGGCGTGAGCGTGGTGACCAGCGAGTCGCTGGCGGAGCTCTGCGCCAACGACGTGACGCCGACGCAGATTCGCAAGGATCTCTCGCAACTGGGGACGCTCGGCCGTCGCGGTCACGGCTACCAGGTCGCGGCGCTGCTGGACCTGCTCGCGCGCGTGCTGGGGCTCGACCAGGACTGGCGTATCGCGATCGTGGGCTTCGGCTACCTGGGCCACGCGCTGACGACCTTCCTCTCGTATCGCGAGGAGCGCTTCAAGATCGCCGCGCTCTTCGACAAGGCCCCCGATGTCATCGGGCAGAAATGGAACGACCTCACCGTTCGCCACATCGACGAGCTCGAGAGCACCTTGCGCGAGCTGGGCGGGGTGGATATCGCCGTCCTGGCCGTCCCGAGCAAGGCGGCGCAGGAGGTGGCCGAGCGGGTAGCGGCCGCGGGGGTCGACGCAATCCTGAACTTTGCGCCCATCGCCCTGCGTGTGCCGGAGCAGGTCTTCGCGCGGAACATCGACCTGGCCGGCGAACTCTCCATCTTGACACACTACCTCACGGGATCCGATTGACGATATGCCGCTGGTCTGCCTTGGGATGAACCACCGCACCGCCCCCGTCGAAGTCCGGGAGCGCCATGCCTTTCCGCTCTCGCGGGCGGCGGAGGTTCTCACGGCTCTGCGCGACTACTCCGCCGTGCGCGAGTGCGTGATGACCTCGACCTGCGGGCGGCTGGAGTTCTACGCCGAGCTCGACGACTACGAGCTGGGCGTAGCGCAGCTCAAGAGCTTTCTGACCAACTTTCGTCACGGTGACGTCGGCGATCTGGACTCCTATCTCTACACGCACCTGGGGCGCGAGGCGGTGCTGCACTTGCTGCGCGTCGCCACGGGCCTGGACTCGATGGTGCTGGGCGAGGCGGAGATACTGGGCCAGGTCAAGGACGCCTACGTGCAGGCGCAGCACGCGGGCAGTGCCGGCAAGGTGCTCCATCGGCTCTTCCACGAGGCCCTGCAGACGGGCAAGGCGGCGCGCACGCAGACCGGCATCGGTGCCGACTCGGCCTCGATCGGCTCCGCCGCCGTCGATCTCGCGCGCGAGCAGATGGTCTCGCTGGCCGGAAAGCACGTGTTGGTGATCGGGGCGGGCCGCATGGGAACCCTGGTCGCACGCCGCTTGAGACACGAGCGCGTCGGGCAGATCGCCGTGGCCAATCGATCGTATCAACGTGCCGAACAGGTGGTGTTGGAGCTGGGAGCCGGAAAGGCCGTCGCGATGCCGGGCATCGTGAGCGTGCTGGCGGATGCCGATATCGTGATCACCTCGACCGGCGCCTCGCATTTCATCCTCACACCGGGCAACGTCGGCGAGGCCATGGCACGGCGGCCGGAGCGCCCCCTGTGCATCATCGACATCGCCGTTCCGCGTGATGCGGACCCGGAGTGCGCGCAGATTCCCAATGTGGCCCTGAACGATATCGACGCGCTGACGTCGGTGGTGGCGGAGCACATCGAGGCGCGCCGCGAGCACGTACCGCTCGTCAACGAGATCATCGCGGAGCACGTCACGCGCTTCCAGCAGTGGTACCAGACCCGCTCCGCCGTGCCGGTCATCTCCTCACTCGTGGAGAAGGCGGAGGAGATCCGTGCGCGTGAGGTCACGCGGCTGCTGCAGCGCTGCAGCGAGCTGAGCGAGCGCGAGAAGATGCTGATCACCAGCGCGACGATGACCATCGTCTCGCGGCTGCTGCACGTGCCGGTGACGCGCATTCGCGAGCTGGCGGCGACGAACCAAGCCGAGGCGATGGAGAACGTGCGCGTGCTGGGCGAGCTCTTCGCGCTGGACGGCAAGGCTGATGGATCGACGCCGCCGCCGCACGCGGAGGCGAGCTCGGACCAGCGAGAGTGAGGCGCGGAAAGGTTTCGTTGGTCGGCGCCGGCCCGGGTGATCCCGGGCTTTTGACCGTCAAGGCCGCGCGCCTGGTGGCTCGCGCCGAGGTGCTGATCTACGACTACCTTGCGGCGGAGCCGATCGTGGCCTTGGCGCCGCCGCACTGTCAGCGCATCTACGTCGGTAAGAAGGCGGGCCAGCACACGCTGCCGCAGCAAGAGATCGATGCGCTGTTGGTGCGCCTGGGGCGCGAAGGGCGGCGCGTTGTTCGTCTCAAGGGCGGAGATCCGTTCGTCTTTGGGCGCGGAGGCGAGGAGGCCGAGGCGCTCGCCGCGGCCGGCGTCGCCTTCGAGATCGTTCCGGGGATAACGTCGGCGATCGCCGCGCCGGCGTACGCGGGGATTCCGGTGACGCACCGCGAGCATAACGCGCAGTTCGTCGTCTGCACCGGCCACGAGGACCCGGGGAAACTCGCCTCGACCATCGATTGGGCAAAACTGGCGGACCCGCACCGCACGATCGTGATGTTGATGGCGATGGGCAACCTGCGCGAGATCGCGGGGTGCCTGATGGCGGAGGGGTTGCCGGCGCAGACGCCGGTTGCGGTGGTGCGCGAGGGAACCAAGCCCGATCAGCGCACGGCTACCGGGACGCTGGCGACGATCGCTGATGTTGTGGAGCGCGAAGGCTTGGCAGCGCCGGCCGTCGTGGTGATCGGCAGCGTGGTGGCGCTGCGGGAGCGCATCCGCTGGTTCGATTGCGGCGCGCTCGCCGGCAAAGGGGTCCTGATCACGCGGCCGCCGGAGGATGCCGGCGAGATGAGCGAGCGCCTATACGAGCTGGGGGCGCGGCCGATCTCCGCGCCGTTGATCGCCATCGAGCCCCCTCACGACATCTCCGCCGCCCGTACGGCCGTCGAGCATGCCGGCGCTTACCAATGGATCGTCTTCACGAGCCGCAACGGCGTGCGTGCCTTCTTCGAGCATGCGGCGGCACTGGGGCGCGACGCGCGCGTTTTGGGCGGCGTGAAGATCGCCGCGATCGGCTCCGTTACGGCGCAGACGCTGCGGGCGCACGGCTTGCGGGCCGACTTCGTGCCGGACGACTACGTGGCGGAGGCGGTCGCCGACGGCCTGCTGGAGCGCACGTCCGCAGGCGAGCGGGTGTTACTCTACCGCGCCGCCGGGGCACGTGACGTTCTGCCGGAGCGTCTGCGGGCAAACGGGCGAATCTGCGAGGTCGTGGCGGCGTATCGCACGCGGGCGCTGGGCGATCCCGCGCTGCGTGAGAAGCTGGCGCGCGCCGACGTGCTAACCTTTGCCAGCTCCTCGACCGTGCGCGCGTTCGTCGCCGCGCTCGACGGCGATCTCTCGCCCTCGCGCGGGAAGACGGTGGCTTGCATCGGCCCGATCACAGCGCAGACCGCTCGCGAGGCCGGGCTGCACGTGGATGTTGTCGCTGAGGTCCATACGGCCGACGGTCTGATAGACGCGCTCGAGGCAACCGCACTGACCTGACGTGACCACGCTGACGCTGGCGCCGTTCACCACGTACGATTGGGGGGCGATCTTCGCGCTCGTCGTGGCCTACGTCGCTTGGCGCGCACGCTGGCTGCGTTTGAGCGGGGCGCTGGCCGCCTTCGCCATCGGTACCGCCGTCTTCGGCTCGGGCACCTGGCCATTCGCGCTGGTGCTGCTGACCTTCTTCGTGACGGGGACGCTGCTGGGCCGCCTTCGTAAGGACCCGGGCGCCGAGAGCGCCGACGTCGGCAAGCAGGGCGCGCGCGACGGCGCTCAGGTCTTGGCGAACGGTGCGGTCGCGGCGATCTGTGCCCTGGCGGCCCACTTCGCGCGCGGCGACCACGCCGTCGCCGCGTGGCAGGCGGCCTTCGCCGGCGCCTTCGCCGCTGCCACGGCCGACACGTGGGCCACGGAGATCGGCACGCGCTTCGGCGGCAGACCCTACCACCTGCTGACGCTGCGACCGCTGGCGGTCGGCATCTCCGGCGGCATCACGCTGCTGGGCAGCCTTGGCGCGGTCGCCGGTGC
>JAGWST010000031.1 GCA_028869325.1 bacterium
GCAGCGCGGCGGCGATCTCTCCCTTGCTCTGCACGGACTGGGGACGCAGCGTCGCGCCGCCCAGCCAGAGGCGCTTCATCATCAGGGCGCGCAGGTCGAGCTCGGCCAGGCTGCCGCCCTGCGTCGCGATGACCGCGATGCGCCCGTTGACCGCCGCGGCGGCCACGTTGCGCGCCAGATAATCGCCCCCGATCATGTCGAGAATGACATCGGCCCCCTGCCCGCTCGTGGCCTCCAGGGTACGCGCCACGAAGTCCTCGTCCTTGTAGTTGATGGCCGCATCCGCGCCCAGCGTCCGGCAGGCCGCGCACTTTTCAGCCGTCCCCGCCGTGGCGATGACGCGCGCCCCGATCGCTTTGGCGAGCATGATCGCGGTCGTGCCGATGCCGCTCGAGCCGCCGTGCACGAGCAGCGTCTCGCCCGCCCGCAGCTTGGAGCGCATGAAGACGTTGTAGTAGACGGTAAAGAACGTCTCCGGCAGCGCCGCCGCCTCGACCATGCCGAGCCCCTTCGGCACCGGCAAGCATTGCGGCTCCGGCGCCACGCAATAAGCGGCGTAGCCGCCGCCGGTAACGAGCGCGCAGACGGCATCGCCGATCTTGGTATGGTTAACGCCGAGGCCCACGGCGACCACCGTGCCGGCGACCTCGAGGCCGGGAATGTCGGAAGCGCCCGCCGGCGGCGGGTAGTTGCCCTGGCGCTGCATCACGTCGGGCCGATTGACCCCGGCGGCGCTCACCTGGATCAGCACCTCGCCCGCGCCGGGCAGCGGCATCGGCCGCGTATTCGGCTTCAAGACCTCGGGACCACCGGGCCGGCTGATCTCGACTACGCGCATCAGCCCGGCACATGCCGACCGTGCGGCTCCTGCCACCGCAGGAGGTGGCGCTCCACCAAGCCCATGAGGAACGTGAACAGGCTAGCTACCAGCGCCAGCACGATGATCAGCCCGTACACGTTTGCCATCTGGAAGGTGTTGGAGTACTGGGCAACCAACAGCCCCAAGCCGTCCCGCGCTGCGATGAGCTCAGAGGTGACGACACCCAGGAAGGAGTAGATCACCCCGAGGCGTAGCCCCGCAAAGATCATTGGTACGGCGGTAGGGAACAGCACCTTGGAGAAC
>JAGWST010000397.1 GCA_028869325.1 bacterium
GCCGGAGTTCTTCTCCGTGATCGTCTTCGGGCTGGCCAGCGTCTCGGCGCTGGGTGCCGCGCTGGGAGCGTCGATTCCGACGGCACTGCTCTCGTTGATGATCGGGCTGCTCTTCGCGACGGTCGGCGTCGACGGTATCTACGGCGCCAATCGGTTCACCTTCGGCCTCTCGTTCCTGGGCGGCGGCATCGACTTCATTCCCGTCATGATCGGTCTCTATGCGATCGGCGAGGTGTTGGCCCGAGTGCGGGAGGGCGTTCTCAACATCAAGCAGCGCGCCCCCGGCGGACTGGTGCTGCCGCCGCTGCGCGAAGTGGCCAAGCGCTGGGCGACGTTCGTGCGCGGCACGGCCGTGGGCACGCTGATCGGCGCCCTGCCGGGAGCCGGGGCCACGGTTGCCTCGTTCGTCTCGTACGGCATCGAGAAGCAGTACGGAAAGGCTGGCCATCAGTTGGGCAGCGGCGTGCCCGAGGGGTTGGCGGTCTCGCAGACGGCGGCCACCGCATCCGTCGGCGGCGCGATCATACCGCTGCTCACCCTCGGCATCCCGGGCAGTGCGGCCGATGCCGTCATTCTCGGCGCGCTGCAGCTCCACAACGTCGATCCGGGTCCGATGGTCTTTCAATCCCAGCCGAATCTGATCTACCCGATCTTCGCCAGCGTCTACGTGGCCCTGGCCATCACGGTGGTCGTCATCCTCGCATCGCTGCGCGCGATGGTCTCGATCCTGCGCGTGCCGCCGGCGCTGCTGGTCTCGTTCATTCTCATCCTCTCCTTGATCGGCGCCTACACCGAGCGCTCGGATCTCGGCGACGTGTGGATCGCCGTGCTGTGCGGCATCCTTGGCTACGTCTTGAGCCGGCTGCACTTTCCTACGGCGCCGTTGCTCCTGGGCGTCATCCTCGGCCACTTGGCGGAGTCGAACTTCGTCGAGACCATGATCAGCTACCACAACGATTGGGCTGTCTTCTTCACGCGACCCGTCAGCGCGCTCTTCCTGGTGCTGGCCGCGCTCTCGTTTGCGCTTCCCCTGATCAAAGGCGTAGGGAAAGGCGCGACGGCGAGACTGCTGCCGGAGAGCGGCGACTGAGCCTTCTGGTTGCGGCGGCCATTCTGGCAGTGGCTTGGGCGACCTCGCTCCTCTCGGGCCGCCTGCGCTTGCCCGATGTCCTGGGCTTCTTGATCCTGGGAGCGGCAACGGGGCCGTTCGGACTCGGCCTGGTGCACGTCTCGTTGACCAACCCGCTGATCAGCGTGAGTGTGGCGCTTGCCGCATCGGTGCTGCTCTACGAGGGTGGACGGGGAATCGATCTCTCGATGCTCCGCCGCTGTTGGCTGGGATTGACGCTGTTGGTGACGTGCGGCGTGCTGATCACGGCAGCCCTCGCGGCGCTGGCCGCGGAGCGCCTCTTCCATTGGGATTGGCAGACGGCGGCGCTGCTGGGTGCGATCATCGCCTCGACCGATCCGGCGGCCGTGATCCCCGTGATGCGTCAGGCGGGGATCGCCGAGCGCGTCGGCAACGTGGCTCAGGCGGAGTCCGCGCTCAATGACGCCACAGGAGCGATCCTGACCCTCATCGTGCTCGGCGCGATCGAGGGAAGAGCGGTCAGCCCGGGGCACGTGGCCGGCAGCCTGGTGCTCATGGCGGGCGGCGGCCTCCTGATCGGGCTGCTCGTCGCCGGGGTGACCGCGTGGGTCGCCCATGGTCGCAGTCCGCGGCTCTGGGCGCTCGGGGCGCACAATCAGCAGGTCGTCGAGCTGATCACGGTTCTGCTCTCCTACGGGCTCGCGAGCTATCTCGGCACCAGCGGCTTCATGGCGGCGTTCGCCGCGGGTGTCGTCCATGGGCAGACGGTGACGCGCGCCGCGCATCGTACGGAGCCGTTCTTCTCGACGCTGAGCTTTCTCTCACGCGTGGCGGTCTTCTTGATCCTGGGAGCGGCGCTCGATCCGGCGCGCGCCGTTCGTCCGATCGCGGCTACCCTCGCCTTCATCGCGCTCTTCATGCTCGTCATCCGGCCGGCCGCCGTCTTCTCGTCGATCCTGCCGGACCGCAATGGCGTCTGGACTCTCCCGGAGACGCTGATGCTCTGCTGGGTTCGCGAAACGGGCGTCATACCGGCCGCGCTTGCCGCCTACGTGGCCTCGCTGGCCGTTGCGAATGCCGATGCGATCGTGGCCAAGACATCGGCGGTGATCTTCGCCACGGTCGTCGTGCAAGGGCTTACGACGCGAGGCTTTGCGCGACTCCTGCGCTTGACGAAGCGCTCGCCGGCCGGCGTGGGCGAGGCATGAGGCGCTCAAGAACGCTGCCAGGCGATCTCGCCGCCGATGATGGTCGCCTCGACAGAGAGCTGGTTGAGGGCGGCGGGATCGACGCGCGTCGGGTCGCCGGAGAGCACGGTGACGTCGCCGAGCTTGCCTGGCTCCAGCGTCCCCTTGGCGCCCTCCTCGAACGAGAGGTAGGCGGCATCAGCCGTGTAGGCGCGCAACGCGCGTTCGGCGCCGATGCGCTGCTCGGGCCCCAGCAGCTCGCCGTTGCGTGTGATGCGGTTGACGGCAGACCACATTCCTTCCAGCGGCGGGATCGGCGTCACGGGACAATCGGAGTGCAGCGCAAAGCGCAGCCCGATGCGCTGCGCCGAGCAGAGTGGGCTAATGCGCCGCGCTCGCTGCGGGCCGATGAAGATGTCGCGATGGCGATCGCCCCAGTAGTAGACATGCTTGACGAAAAAGGACGGGTAGATGCCCAGCGCGCCCATGCGCTCGAGCTGGTCTTCGCGCGCCATCTGGCAGTGCTCGATGCGGTAGCGGGGATCGGCATCGGCGCGCCCGGCGCCGTTGGCGGCATATGCGTCGAGGATCGTCCCGATCGCCGCGTCGCCGTTGCCGTGGATCGCCACTTGCCAGCCGGCGGCGCGCATCTCCGCGACGCGCGAGGTCAGCCGCGTGCGATCGAAGATCTCCACGCCACACGTCTCGGGGTTGCACTCGTACGGCTCGGAGAGCGCCCCGGTGAGGCCCTGGATCGAGCCGTCGGCCCAAAGTTTGATGCCGCCGAGGTGGAGGCGCTCCCGCTCGGCGGTGGCCAGGCGCGAGGGGCTCGGTACCCCATCGCCACCGAACTCGGTGAGGATGGGCTCCGCCAAGAAGCCGTAGCAGCGCGGCAGGAAGCGGTGCTGATCGATGGCGCGCTGGTAGGCTTGCAGGGCCGTGGCCCCGCCGATGAATCCGATGCCCAGGTCGTGAGCCGATGTCACACCTGCCGCGAGATACTCGCTGCTGGCGGCGGCGAGATCCTCCACCAGCTCGTGGACGCTCAGCGCCGGAATATGGTGCGAGACCAAGAACTGCGCGGCCGCCTCGGCGAGAACGCCGTTGAGCTCACCGCTCGCGTCGCGGTAGAGGCGCCCACCATGGGGCTCGGCACTCTCCCGCGTCAGCCCCGCAATGCGTAGCGCCATGCTGTTGGCGACGCTGAAGTGTCCGCTGATGTGGGTCAAGTAGACCGGATGATGCGGCGTCGCCCGGTCCAAATCCCAGCGCGTCGGATGGCGCCGATCCCGCAGGAGCGTATCGTCGTAGCCCTCGGCGTGAATCCACTCGCCCTTGGGGGTGGAGGCGGCCCACTCCGCGATGCGTTCGACGATCTCGCCGATGGTCTGGTTGGGCGGCGTCCCCGCGTCGACGCAGGAGCGCCGCCGGTGGCCGTAGAGCATCGGGTGGCTATGCGTCTCGATGAAACCGGGGACGGCGGTCCCTCCCTGCAAGTCGAGGAGGTGCGTCTGCTGGCCGGCGAGCTGGAGCATCTCGCGCGTCGACCCGATGGCCTGCACCTTGCCCTGGCGGATTGCGACGGCCTCTGCACGCCGGCTCATGGCGTCGAGCGTGAGCACCGTTCCGCCATAAAGGATGAGATCTGCGGTGCGCTCCGGCACGGCGGAGCGCGGGGCGGCCTCACGATCCTGAGTCATGCGTTCTCCCTCTGCGACGCAGGCGAAAGGGATCAGAGGATTGGCTCTGCTCGGCTCGAAACCCTACGGACCGGTCTAGATAGGTCTTAGCGCGCGTTGCGCCGTATGGCGATCGACGGGTGCGGGTAGAAGAGGAGTTGCGATGAGTGCTTTCACACGCAAGTGCTTCCTCGATAAGGCTGCCTCGGCAGCGATCGGTGCGAGCGCCGCCGGCGCCACGATGCGCGCGCTGCAGGGCGCCGCGTCGGCCGCGACCGGCAAGGCCATTCCCGTGCGGATGGGCTGGCAGCCGACCCTCAACGGCGCCCGCTACTTCGTGGCGCAAGACGCAGGGATCTTCGCCAAAAACGGGCTGCAGATCCAGCCGGTCAAGTTCTTGGCAGGTCCACCGTTTTTCTCGGCGTTCGAGTCCAAGAGCATCGACGTCGGCTTCATGGGCACGCCGCCCGCCAGCGTCGGCATCGCGCAAGGCGTGCCGATGAAGATCTTCGCCATCGAAAACTATGCGCCGGGCTCCGAGGCGCTGGTGGTGCGGCCGGGGAGCGGCATCAACTCGCTGCGTGATCTCAAGGGCAAAAAGATCGCCGCGCAACGCGGCACGTCGGGCGAGTATGCGTTGATCCAGGGCCTCAAGAGCGTCGGGATGACGCTCAACGACGTCCACTTCGTCAATCTCGACGTCACCGCGCTCCTGCCCGCGTTCCAGCGCGGCGACATCGACGGAGGCTGGTATTGGGAGCCGTGGCAGGGCGAGCTGCGCCTGGCCGGCGGCAAGCAGCTTACCACCGACGGCGACGTTCACGCGGCGGGCGGCATCGTGTGGGTGGCGCGCCCCGAGTGGCTCGAGCAGAACGGCGAGGCGGTGCAGCGCGTCCTGCGCTCGCTCGACGATGCGCTGCCGATTCTCCAGCACCATCACGAGCAGGTGATCTCGTACCTCCATCACGATATCGGCGTGGCCGACAGCATCACCAAGCGCGAGATCACCGTGGAGGCCAGCTGGCCGACGATGAAGCAGTCATGGAGCCTGGACTACGCGCTCTCGATCAACCCGCGGGCGGTCGCGCGGGGCAAGGGGTTGATCGAGGTCTTGAACAAGCTGGCGCGCTACCAGCAGGAGGTGCGTGCCATCGACGCCGCGCCGAACTTCAGCGCGGCGATCGAGACGAAGTACGTGAAGGAGTACGTCGCTTCGAACGGCGCCGCGGCGCACGCCTAGGGAATCCCTTCACTCGCAGCCCCCGGGACGGCTACGTCACATGCTGGACGATCGAGTAGCGCTGCAATCGACGCAAACCTCGCGGAGAAGGGGTGCCGGACGTTCCCTGGGAAGCCGCGCCGGCGATCCCCGCTATCTGGGCCTGGTCAGCGTCGCCGTGCTGTTCGTGGCATGGTATCTGTTCACCGGGCCCTATCACGTCGTGCCGGCGAAGTTTCTCCCCTCCCCGGCCGCGTTGGTCAAGGAGTTCGTCGATCTCTCGCGACACGGTTACGCCGGCACGCCGCTCTGGGTACACGTCGGGGCAAGCCTCGGCCGCATGCTCGCGGGCTATGCGCTCTCGATCGTCGTCGCCGTCCCGCTGGGATTGTTCATGGGCATCAATCCCGTTGCACGCGGCCTGTTGAGCCCGGTCTTCAATATCCTGCGGCCCATCCCGACCATCGCGCTGATCCCGTTGATGGTGCTGTGGTTCGGTATCGGCGAGGAGTCGAAGGTGATCGTCATCTTCCTCGCCTCGTTTCTCTTCATCGTGCTCAACACGACGGCAGGCGTCATGACCGTCCCCGAGGGGCTGGTGCGAGCGGCGATCAATCTAGGCGCAAACCGCGTGCAACTCTTCTGGCGCGTCATGTTTCCGGCCGCGCTGCCCTCGATCATGACCGGCCTGAAGACGGGGCTGGCCGTGAGCTGGGCCGTCGTTGTGGCCGCCGAGCTGTTGGGAGCTCAGCAGGGCATCGGCTATATGATCGAGGACGCCGCCACGTTCTATCGGCTGCAGGCGGTGTACGTGGGCGTGATCTTTATCGGCGCGATTGGGCTAGTGATGACCAGCACGCTCAACTTGATCGAGGCGCGCGTGCTGCACTGGGCGGGGAAATCGTGACGCCGGGCTTACAGATTCGAAGTCTCTCGAAGGTCTTCGCCTCCACGGGGCGGAGTCGCGCCGAGGTGGCCGCGCTCACCGACATCGATTTCGACGTGCAAGCCGGTGAGATCTACTGCCTGCTGGGTCCCAGCGGCTGCGGCAAGAGCACGATCCTCAACATCGTCGCGGGGTTTGAGCGGATGTCCTCGGGAGAGGTCGCCGTGGGCGGCCAGCCGGTGAGCGGGCCCAGCCCGGAACGCGCTTTCGTCTTCCAACAACCGCAGCTCTTTCCATGGCTTGACGTATGGGAGAACATCATGTTCGGCCCCTCCGTGCGCAGCGCCAGCCGAAGCGGGGCGCGCGAGCGCGCGGAGTCGCTGCTGGCGGCGACGGGCTTGACCGAGTTTCGCCACCATCACGTCTACCAGCTTTCCGGCGGGATGCGGCAGCGTGTGGCGATCGCGCGTGCGCTGATCAACCAGCCCAGCGTTCTCCTGATGGACGAGCCGTTTGGTGCGCTGGACGCCCAGACGCGCATCGCGATGCAGGAGTTGCTGCTCTCCATCTGGGACCGGTTGCACACGACGATCCTCTTCATCACGCACGACGTCGAGGAGGCGCTCTTCCTGGGCGACCACGTGGGGGTCATGACCGCCCGCCCCGGCCGCATGAAGTTCGAGGTCCCCATTCCGTTCGAGCGGCCGCGAACGGTCGAGACGCTGACGCTGCCGGCGTTCGTGGAGCTAAAGAAGCAAGTCATGGTGGCGTTGCGGGAAGAGGTAAGGCCCGGCCCCTGTGATGTTTAGCGTATCACGAAATATAATTTCGCACGAACCTGCGAAGGAGCCATCCCTTCTGGGCTGTCTGTGCTATAATCGATCCAAGTTTGTCCGTACAGGTTCGGACAGATTCCTGCCGTCCGGCCGGCCTGTTTGCTACGTGAAAGCGGGATTTTGAAGCGTTGGATGCAGAGATGAACGGCGAGACGGGCCCGTTGTGGGCAAAGGTCATCGACCAGTCTCGGTGTATCGGCTGTCACGCCTGTACCACGGCCTGCAAATCAGAGAACGAGGTTCCGCTCTCCGTGACGCGGACGTACGTCAAGTCGGTGGACGTGGGAACCTTTCCGGAGGCCCGGCGCGCGTTTCAGGTGACGCGCTGCAATCAGTGCAACGACGCCCCTTGCACCGTGGCCTGTCCCACGAGCGCGATGTACCGCCGTCCCGACGGCATCGTCGATTTCGACAAGTCGATCTGCATCGGCTGCAAGGCGTGCATGGCGGCCTGTCCCTATGACGCCATCTTCATCAATCCCGAAGACCACTCGGCGGAGAAGTGCAACTTCTGCGCGCACCGCCTCGACGCCGGCTTGGAGCCCGCCTGCGTCGTCGTCTGTCCGGTGGAGGCGCTGCTGGTCGGTGATCTCAACGACCCCGCGTCGAAGGTCGCGCAGATCGTGAATCGCGAGCCCGTGCAGGTCAGGCGGCCGGAGAAGGAGACGCGCCCGAAGGTCTTCTACAAGGGCGCGCACCAAGCGACGCTCGATCCGCTCGCGGCGCGCCGCCCCGGGGGCGGCCTCTACGCGTGGAGCACGCAGCCGCAGGGTCCGCGGGAGGTGGGCTCCGGTCATCCCGGCCCCGCCAACTCGTCGGCGGCGGCGCTCCTCTCCTACGACGTCTCGCACAAAGCGCCGTGGGACTGGCGCGTGAGCCTCTACACCTCGACCAAGGGCGTCGCCGCGGGCGCCTATCTGGTCGCGCTCTTCCTCTGCGCCATCGGTGCCGCTTCGTGGACCGGCCCGCTGTGGCTCTGGATCGCGCCGATCCTCTCCGGACTCTTCCTCGCCATCACCGGCGCCGTGCTGATCTGGGATCTGGAGCACCCCGAACGCTTCTATCTCATCCTCACGCGGCCGCAATGGCGCAGTTGGCTGGTCCGCGGTGCGTTCATCATCAGCCTCTACGCGCTGGCGCTCCTGATCCACTTCGTAGCCAGCTTCTTTGCGTTGCTCCGGCTGCAGCAGGTGCTGGCGTATCCCGGCGTCGCGCTGGCGGTTCTGACCAGCGTCTACACCGGCTATCTCTTCGCGCAGGCCAAGGCGCGCGATCTGTGGCAGAATCCGCTGCTGCCGCCGCATCTCTTGGTGCAGTCGGTGATGTTGGGCGCCGCTGCCATGCTGCCGTTGGCGGCCTGGCTGGAGCCGAGTGCGCTCGCGCTGGCGGCGTGGCTGCTGGCGGGATCGGCGCTGGTGCACCTGCTCTTCGTGCTCGGCGAGGCGACATTCGCCCACCCCACGGCGCATGCCCATCTGGCGCTGGACGAGATGGTGCGCGGGCGCTACCGTGGTTGGTTCTGGGCCGGGATCCTGCTCGCGCTGATCGCGCTGCTCACGCCCTGGGTCGGCGTGTGGGCGGTGCCGGCCGCGCTCGTCGCGCTCTTCGCGCACGAGCACGCATACGTGCAGGCCGGCCAGGCGGTGCCGCTGGCATGAGCGCGCACGAGAGACCGGCCGACATCGCCGCACTGAACGAACGGGTCTCCGCGGCGCGGCGCGAAGTCGAGCGTCGCGGCGAGACGTTCTACCCGGGCGCGAGCCGCATCCACCTGGCGGCCTTTCCGCCCAAGGAGCGCTGGAACGACTGGGTCGAGCTCGACTCGCGCAGCTGGCCACAGCGCAAAGAGCGGCGTTATATGCTGGTGCCGACGACGTGTTTCAACTGCGAATCGGCCTGCGGGCTGCTGGCGTACGTCGACCGGGAGACGATGAACGTCCGTAAGTTCGAGGGGAATCCTGAGCACCCGGGGTCGCGCGGGCGCAACTGCGCGAAGGGCCCCGCCACGCTCAACCAGGTCACCGATCCCGACCGCATCCTCCACCCGCTCAAGCGCGCCGGCGAGCGCGGCGAAGGCCGATGGATGCAAGTCTCGTGGGACGAGGCGCTCGACGATATCGCGCGGCGGATCCGGGCCGCCATCGTCGAGGAGCGCGAGAACGAGGTGATGTACCACGTCGGCAGGCCGGGGGAGGACGGCTTCACCGAGCGCGTGCTCGCGGCGTGGGGCGTCGACGGGCACAACTCGCACACCAACATCTGCTCCTCGGGCGGCCGCTTCGGCTACGCCTGCTGGTTTGGCGTCGACCGCCCCAGCCCCGATCACGCCAATGCGCGCGTCATCCTGCTGGTCAGCTCGCACTTGGAGGCGGGTCACTACTTCAACCCGCATGCGCAGCGCATCACGGAGGCCAAGCAGCGCGGCGCCAAGCTGGTCGTGCTCGACGTCCGCCTCTCGAACACGGCGACCCACGCGGATTATTGGCTGCCCCCGTATCCCGGCAGCGAGGCGGCGATCCTGCTGGCGATCGCCAACGACATTATCCAGAAAGGCAGCTACA
>JAGWST010000398.1 GCA_028869325.1 bacterium
TGAGCGCCATCGCCTCGCACCACGGCGGGGATGGTCTTCCAGATGATGCGAAGGTCGACCAGCGGATTCCACTCGTCGATGTACTTGTTGTCCAGCGCCATCCACTCATCGAACGTGACGCTGGACCGGCCGTTGGCCTGCCAGTAGCAGGTGATTCCTTGCTGCACGGTGAGCCGCCGCCGCGCGAAGGCGTCGTAGTGCTCCACCTCGCAGGGCAGCGCCGGCCGCGGCCCCACCAGACTCATCTCTCCCTTGATCACGTTCCAGAGCTGCGGCAGCTCGTCGATGCTGGTGCGCCGTAGAAAGCTGCCTAGCGAGTGCAGGCGCGGGTCGCGCTTGATCTTCAGCACCGGGCCCGGCACCTCGTTGTGCCGGCGCATCTTCTCGTGCTCCAGGTGCGCTCCGTCATACATGGTGCGCAGCTTGTAGAAGCGAAAGGGGCGCCCGCCTCTGCCCACGCGCTCCTGCACGAAGATGGGGCTGCCCGGGGAGACCATCATCACCGCCACCGCCGCCGCGGCGACGATGGGAGCGGCCACGACCAACGCGGCGACGCTGATGACGAGATCCGTCGCGCGCTTCCAGCACAGCCAAGAAGGCGGAACGGGACGCGCGCGCACCTCGGCTTTTGGCCGAGCGACCGGGGGCGATTGCACTTCGTCCACGTACGTCCGCATTACACCAAAACCATATCAGCCCGGTTCTCCACCGGGCCCGCAAGCGCAGAGGGATACCCCTCCCCGAATACCTTCCCCATGCGTCTTCGCCGTTACCCGGCGGGAACGCCTGGAACCAAAGATGTGCGGGCGATCTCCCCGACCGCCCCAAGACCATCGAGCACGCCGATAGCGCCGCGCTCTCTTCCGTAATCTAACAGAGGAACGTACTCTCTGGTGTGGTCGGTTCCCGGGGCGGTGGGATCGCACCCGTGATCCGCCGTGATCAATAGGCGGTCGCCTTCCCGCATCACGGAAAGGAGCCCTGCAAGGTCGGCGTCGAGGCGCTCCAAGGCACCCCCATAACCCCGAACGTCGCGCCGATGGCCGTATTTGCTATCGAAGTCGTTGAGGTTGGTGAAGACCAGACCGTGTTCCATGGCCGCGAGAGCCCGCTCGGTACGTTGCATGCCTTCAACATTATCGGCGGTGCGCTCTGCTCTCGTTACGCCCCGGCCGCAATAGATGTCCGAGATCTTGCCGATCGCGCAGACATGGACGCCCGCGCGCGCGAGCTCGTCCAACACCATGGGCGGCGGCTCCAAGGCATAGTCGTGCCGGTTGGCGGTACGGTAGTAAGCTCCCGGCGTGCCAAGGAAGGGACGGGCGATCACCCGGTTCACGTTGTGGGGAGGCTTGAGCATCTCGCGCGCGGCCTGGCACCACGCGTACAGCTGCTGCAGCGGTACGGTCTGCTCGTGGCAGGCCACTTGAAAGACGGAGTCGGCCGACGTATAGAGGATCGGACGCCCGGTTCGCTGGTGCTCCTGGCCGAGCCGTTCGATGATCTCCGTGCCGCTGGCCGGCTCGTTGCCCAGCGGCGGTCTGCCGGTGATGGTCGTAAACGCCTCCACGACCTCCCGGGGAAAGCCGTGGGGATAGGTTGGGAACGGCGTCGCCGTGACGATGCCCATCATCTCCCAATGGCCGGTGATGGTATCCTTTCCCTTCGACTGCTCGCGCAGGCGACCGTATCGCGCCATGGGCGGCTGCGCGTGCGGCTGCGTTCGACCGGGCTCGTGCTCGAGCAAGGCGCCCAAGCCCAGCCTGTTGAGCGTTGGGAGCGAGAGTCCGCCGAGAGCGCGAATGGTGTTGCCGATCGTGTTGGCGCCTGGCGCGTCGCCATAGGACGCCGCATCCGGCAGGGCTCCCACCCCAGCCGAATCCATGACCACGATCACCACGCGCGCCATTCGTACACCTCCGGTCAAGGTGCAGCGTTTCGCAATCGACGGCGCTGCTGCCTCCGCAGATGGTGAACGAATGGTGAGAAGCGGCGGCGATCCGCACGGCGACGCGGTAGGTGATGCCTTGCGGCGCGGGTAACACGGTGCGCGCCCGATGCGTCCACACCGCGCGTTCCGACTCGGCGTGCTCGCCCTTGCGCTCGCCGCCTCCGCCCTCGCCGCGTGCCTCGCGACAAGCGGTCCCGCCTTGTCTGAACCGGCGCCGTTGGGCGGATTCCCCGGCGTCTCGCCCTCACCAGGCGCCGCGGCCCCTGCGGCGCCTAGGCCGGCGCCCTCCGCTTCGCCGACGCCGGCCGGCAGCGTGCCGTTGGCCTTTCGCGTCAGCGCCGACAGGCTGCGCTACTACAGCGATCGCTACGAGATCACCGGCACCGGCCA
>JAGWST010000399.1 GCA_028869325.1 bacterium
CTCGCGCGAGGCGCTGCTCGGGTTGACGGTCATCTTGGTCTACTACTGGTGGCGCACTCGGTACCGGGTGCAGATGGCACTCGTTGCCGTCTGCGGATGTGTGACCCTGGTGATGACCCAGTCCTCGCTCTGGGAACGCTTGAGCGTCGCGGTGTCCAGCGGAGGTGCCGGCCGTATCGCCATTTGGCGAGTGGGCTTGGAGGCCTTCCGGCACAATTGGCTCATCGGCTACGGCATGGGGAACTTCACGTCGACCTACGATACGTTCTACGTGCGAGTACTTCAAGCGTACAGCGAGAACGGCTGGTCCAGCGCGCCGCACAACGTGCTGCTGCAGATCGGCGTCGAGCTCGGGCTGGTGGGCCTTGCTCTCCTGGGATGGTTCCTCGTGACAACCTTCATGGACTTGCGGCTCATCCGGCCTGAGAGTCCCCTGTACGAGGACCGCATCATGATGGAGGCGGCGCTCTTGGCTCTCTTCGCCGTCTCGATGTTCCTCGGGCTCTTCAACGACAAGTTCGTGTGGCTCGTCTTCGCGATGGCGGCGCAGCTTCGGCTGCTCGGCCTGCGAGAGGCTCGAGACGCGCGAGAGCGGCCTCCTGCTCAGCGCCAGGATAGTGGGGACCAGGTCATCGCGCCGGGACCACTGGCCGAGCTGCCGACTTAGTGCCGCGCTATCTCCGGCTCGGGAGACGAGCCGTTTCGAGCAGCGCCCGCACGATGCGCTCGGCGCATCCGCTATCGCACGCGAAGATCCCACCCAATGGCGTCTCCGGTGCGGGGCGCATGCCGGCTCCAGCGATCCGCTCGGGGTCGCTGCCCGCGAGAACGTTCCAGCCGCCCTCGAGGCTCTCCACCCATTCCGTCTCCTCGCGCAGGGTGGTGCAGGGCGTCCCCGCGACCAGTGCCTCCTTCTGTACGCCGCCGGAGTCCGTCAGAACGCCGCACGCGTGCCGCTGCAGCGCGATCATCTCGAGATAGGGCAGGGGCTCGCTGAGCGTGATGTTGTCGCCTTGGCCCAGGCCCAGAGCCTCAGCCAGCGGACGCGTACGCGGGTGGACGGGAAAGAGCACGCGGCCGGGCAGGCGGCGCAGGCCCGCGACGATGGGCGTAAACGTCTCCTTTTCGGTATTGGACGCGCGGTGGATGGTCGCCAGCGCATAGCGCTTGGACTCGAGGCCGAAGCGGTCGAGGATTGGGGGACGCGCTGGAAGTTGTGCGAGCACCTCGCGCGCCAGATCGATCATCAAGTCGCCGACGACGTAGACGTGTTCCAAGATCCCCTCGCGCTGAAGCTGCGCGCGCGCGTTCTCGCCGGGGACGAAGTGGGCATCGGCCACGTGATCGGTCACGATGCGGTTGATCTCCTCCGGCATGGCGCGGTTGAACGAGCGCAGCCCGGCCTCCACGTGGGCGACGTGCACGTGCGCCTTCGCCGCCACCAGTGCCCCCGCCAGGGTGCTGTTGGTGTCGCCGTAGACGATGACCCAGTCGGGATGTTCGGCCTCGACGATCGGCTCCAGGCGGCGCATCATCTCACCCGTCTGGGCGCCGTGTCCGGCCGAGCCGACGTCGAGCATGTACGCCGGGGCCACCATCCGCAGCTGACGGTAGAAGACGTCCGACATGTTGTCGTCGTAGTGCTGACCGGTGTGCACGGAGCACTCCTGGATGCCATGGCGCGCGAGCGCACGGCTCAGTACCGCAGCCTTGACGAACTGCGGACGCGCCCCGACGACGCTGAGGACCTTCACACGCGCGCCGCGGGCTCTGCAAGCGCCGCGATCGCCTCGATCACCCGCTCCTGGTCGGAGGGAGCGAGTTCGGGGTAGATCGGCAGGGAGAGCACGCTCGCTGCCGCGCGCTCCGACTCCGGGAAGCTCCCGGCGCCTTGGCCGAGGCCGGCGTGCACCGGCTGGAGGTGCAGCGGCGTGGGATAGTAGATCATCGTCTGGATGCCGGCGGTCTGTAGACGCTCACGCGCGGCGTCGCGATCCTCGATGCGGATCGTGTACTGATGGTAGACGTTGCGCGCGTTCGGCGCCTCCGACGGAGTAACCACACCGCCCAGACCACGAAAGCGCTCGGTATAGCGCTGCGCGACCGCACGCCGATGCGCGGTCCACTCGTCGAGATGGGGCAGCTTCACGCGCAGGATCGCCGCCTGCACCTCGTCGAGGCGGCTATTGACGCCCAGCTCCTGGTGGAAGTACTTCACGGCTCCGCCGTGGGCGCGCAGTGAGCGCGCGCGCGCCGCGAGGCGCTCGGAACGCGTCACCAGCAGGCCGCCATCGCCGTACGCGCCCAGGTTTTTCGACGGGAAGAAGCTGTAGCAGCCGATGTCGCCGATAGTTCCCGTCGCACGGCCGTCGATCGTGGCACCGATCGACTGCGCGCAGTCCTCGATAACCGCCAGCTCGTGGCGCTGGGCAATCTCCATGATCTCGCGCATCGGGGCCGGGGCGCCGTAGAGATGGATCGGCAGGATCGCCTTAGTTCTGGGGCCGATGCGTGCCCCGATCAATCGTGGATCGATGTTGTACGTCGCGGGGTCGATGTCGACGAAGACGGGTGTGGCGCCGACGATGCCGATGGCCTCCGTCGTGGCGACGAAGGTGAACGGCGTGGTGATGACCTCGTCGCCCGGGCCGACGTCGAGCGCCCGCAGCGCCAGGTGCAAGGCATCGGTCCCCGAGTTGAGGCCGACGGCGTGCGGCGTGCCCAAGTACGCGGAGATCTCGGATTCGAAGGCGCGCACGTTGGGGCCGTTGATGAAGTGGCCGCTCGCGAAGACGCCCTCTACGGCGGCGTCGATCTCGGCCTTGA
>JAGWST010000400.1 GCA_028869325.1 bacterium
ATCTCAACGTCGCCGAGACCGACGCGGACGTCTGGTCCGGTGCGGCGACCGGTGAGACGACGCACACCAGCGCGGCCGTACGGCGCGTCTACCGGGAGCTGCTGGCCTTCGGCGTGAGCGACGCCTACCGAGACCTCCACGGCGATGAGGTCGCCTATACGTACTGGGATTATCGGGCCGGTGCGCTGCGCAAGAACGAAGGCTGGCGGATCGATGTTGCGCTCTGCACGCCGCCGCTGCGCGCGCGCCTGCTCTCGTGCAGCGTCGACCGCGAGGTGCGCGGGTGGCCGCAGAGCAGCGACCACGCGCCGCTCGTGGTGAGCTTGCGCTAGCGAGTCTGCAGAGCGGCCATGCGCGCTCGCGCCGCGGTCTTGCACGAGCCGAAGGCGGTCAGCGGGGAGCCGCTGCGCATCGAGGATCGTGAGATCGCCCCGCCCGCGCCGGGCGAGGTGCTGCTGCGCGTACGGACCTGCGGCGTCTGCCGCACCGACCTTCACATCGTCGAGGGCGAGCTTCCCCCACACCGGGCGAGCATCGTGCCCGGCCATCAGATCGTCGGCGAGGTGATCGCCCTTGGCGCGGGCGCGACACTTGCCCTCGGGGCTCGCGTGGGCGTCTCTTGGCTGGGCGGGACGGACGGCACGTGCGCCTACTGCGTCGGCGGCCGTGAGAACCTGTGCGATCGGCCGGTCTTCACCGGCTACGACCGTGACGGCGGATATGCGAGTTGTGTCACGGCGCGCGATGACTTCTGCGTGGAGCTGCCCGAGGCCCTGAGCGACCAGCAGGCGGCGCCCCTGCTCTGCGCGGGCATCATTGGGTTTCGAGCGCTGCGCGTGGCGGGTGTGGCGCCCGGCGAACGGGTGGGGCTCTTCGGCTTCGGCTCCTCCGCGCATCTGGCGTTGCCCGTGCTGCGGGCCTGGGACTGCGAGGTGTACGTCGCCACGCGCGGTGACTCGCACCGCGCGCTGGCTCACGAGCTCGGCGCGTACTGGGTCGGAGGGGCGAGCGATCTTCCGCCGTTGGGTCTCGATCGCGCGGTCACCTTCGCTCCCTCCGGCGATGTGGTACTCTGCGCGCTGCGCTCGCTGCGCAAAGGCGGCGTGCTGGCGATCAACGCGATCCATCTCGATCGCATGCCGGCCTTCGATTACGATTCGATGCTCTGGGGGGAGCGCCAGATTCGCAGCGTCACCAACATGACGCGCGCAGATGCGCATGACTTCCTTCGGCTCGCCGCGCAGATCGGGCTGCGCCCGCGCGTCACGCCATTTCCGTTGGAACGCGCCAACGCGGCGTTGCAGTCGCTCAAGAGGGATGCACTCGACGGCGCCGCGCTGATCGTCCCGTGAGCGTGACGGGCGCGCAACCGGCGGAGGAGCGGAGGCGAATCGGGGGAAGAGCGTAGCAAGATGGCAGCAGGGTATCGTCTGAGGCTGCTCGTGCAGGGCTATCCGGGAAAGGCGGCCAGCCACGGCGCGCTTGGCTGGAGCAGCATCGCACTGCTGGAGGACCAGGAGCATCGCGTCCTGGTCGACTGCGGTTCCTTTGGCGTGCGCCCGCTGCTCTTGGAGCGCCTGCGCGCGTGCGGCCTGGAGCCACAGCACATCACCGACGTGCTGCTCACGCATGCGCACTGGGACCACGCGGTGAACTGGACGCTCTTTCCGCTGGCGCGCGTCTGC
>JAGWST010000401.1 GCA_028869325.1 bacterium
AGAGCCAAGAGCACCCGAGAGAGCTCGCCGCCCGAGGCGGTCTTGGCCAACGGGCGCAGCGGCTCGCCCTTGTTGCCCGCGAGCAGGAGCTCGACGCTCTCGCCGCCCTCGGGGCCAGGCTCGTGGTCATGAAGGCTCACCGCCACGCGCGCACTGGCCATCGCCAAGTCCGCAAGCTCCGCGGAGATTCGGCGCTCCAGAAGACGCGCGGCATCGTTCCGCAAAACTCTCAGGGCCGCGCAGCCGGCCTCCAACTCCTGCTCCGCGGCCTCCGTGACCGCGATCAACACGGCCAGGCGCTCGCCCCGGCTCTCCACCGACGCGAGCGTCTGGACGAATGCAGCCTCCGCGTCGAGCACGTGCTGCAGCGTGCCGCCGTGCTTCTTCTTCAGGCGATCGAGCAAGGCCAGGCGCGCCGTGATGGCGTCGAGCTCCGCGGGGTCGTACTCGGTGCGCTCCAATGCGTCGGCGACTTCGAGCGCCAGCTCTCCGGCATCCGCCTGGATCGCCTGGGCGCGCTCCGCTAGGGTCGAGAGCCCGCCATCGAAGCGGCCGATGCCGGCGAGAGCGGAGGCCGCCAGACCCATCGTATCCACCGCCGTCCCGCCGCTCTCACCGTCTCCCTCGGCCAACGCCGTGTGCGCGGTACGCAGCGCCTCCGCGATACGCTCCACGTTGCCGAGGTACTCGCGGCGTGCCCGGAGCGCCTCGTCTTCACCGCGCTCGGGTTTGGCCTCGCGAATCTCGCGTAGCGCGAACTCCGCGTAGTCGCGCTGCTGCAGCGCCGTCGCCTCGCTCTGCTCTAAGGCCCGGCGCTCCCGGCGTGCCTTCGCGGCGTGCTCGAATGCCGCTCGCACGCACGCGCGCGCATCCTGCGCCGCGGCCCCCGCGAAGCGATCCAGCAGCTCCATTTGATACGCGGGCTCCGTCAAGCGCTGCTGCTCGTGTTGGCCGACGTACTCGACGACACGCTGGCCGATGGCGCGCAGCTGGCCCACGGCCACCGGCCGGCCGTCGATGCGCGCCGACGACTTTCCGCTGCCGGTCATCTCGCGCGAGACGACGATGCTCTCGCTCTCGCCGTTATCCCCATCCATGCCGAACTCGGCGAGGAGATCCTGCAGTCCGTCGGCATCGAGCTCGAGCGTCACGCGAGAGCGCGCACCGCCGCGGCGCACCACATCGCTCCCCGTGCGCGCGCCCAGCACGAAGGAGAGTGCGCCGAGCACCATCGACTTCCCCGAGCCCGTCTCCCCCGTCAAGCACGTCAGGCCGGCCTCGAACTCGAACTCCGCTTGCGCGATGAGCCCGAAGTCCTCGATCGCCAAGCGGCGTAGCACTAGCGGCGCCCCTCCTCCTTGATCGAGTGGCCCCAATGGAGTTTCTCCTCGATCAGGCCGAAGTAGCGTAGCGCCTTCGTGCGCACGAAACGCATCGGATGGTGGTAGCGCTCGACCTCCACGACATCGGCAGGCGAGAGGTCCCGTGCGAACTCGCCGTCCGTCTCCAGATTCGCATGCACGAGCGAGGAGTCGACGCTGATGCGAACGCGCTCGTTCGCGTTGACGACGAGCGGCCGCGAAAAGAGCGTATGCGGCAGCAACGGAACGATCTCGAAGGCATCGACGCCGGGGGCGATGATCGGACCGCCTGCGGAGAGCGAGTAGGCCGTCGACCCGGTAGGACTGGAGACGATCACCCCGTCGGCTGGAATGTCGACCACTTTCTCACCGGAGAGCCACAAGCCGAAGGGCACGAGGCGAGAGGAGGCGCCCTTGCGAACCACGACCTCGTTGAGCGCGAAGCGCGGCTCGCCGCCGTTGACGCGCGCCTCCAGCGCGATGCGGCTCTCGCAAACGTAACCTTCGAGCAGTATGCGCGGGAGCTCGGCCAACAGCTCGTCGGCGCCCTCGAGCTCCGTGAGGAAGCCCAGCCGCCCCGTATTGACGCCCAGGATGGGAATGTCGTGCGCCGCCGCCAAGCGTGCGGTGCGCAGCAGCGTGCCGTCGCCGCCGATCGAGATCAGCATGGCGGCCTCGTCGAGCGCGCCGATCGGCACGTCTAGCTCCAGCTGCGCGCGCTGGACCTCCGGCAACGCCACCGAGAAGCCGTACTCGTGCGCCTGCCGCGCCGCCTCACGCGCCGTCTCGCGGGCGTGCGGGCGATTCAGATCGACGAAGAGTCCGATGGTTCGCGTCGCGACGACGGAGCGCTCGATCACGAGTCACCGCCTTCGGGCGACGACCTACCGTGCGCCGCTCTCACGATCCCGGCGATCTCGCCGTCCGAAGGCGGCTCGCCCTGACCCGGGAGAAAGAGGCCGAGAAACTCGATGTTGCCCGCCGGGCCGCGCAACGGCGAGGGCGCGATCGCCCGCAGCGAGATCCCGCGCGCGGCGGCGCCGTCACGGACCTCGCGCAGAATCGCCTCATGGATCTCCGGGTCGCGCACCACGCCACCCGGCCCCACCCGCTCCGGGCCGGCTTCGAACTGGGGCTTGATCAATCCGACGATCCTCCCCTCAGGCCGGAGCGCCTCGCGCGCGCGCTCGAGCAGCAGCAGGAGCGAGATGAACGACGCATCGATCGTCACCAAGTCGAACCTCTCGCCGAGGCGCGCCACATCGACCGTGCGAAAGTTCGTCCGTTCGACCACCTCGACGCGTGGGTCGTTGCGCAGCGACCAAGCGATCTGGCCGTAGCCGACGTCGAGCGCGAGCACGTGCGCGGCGCCGTTCTGGAGCAGACAATCCGTGAAGCCGCCCGTCGAGGCACCGACGTCCAGGCACACGCGCCCGAGGACGTTTATGGACGTGAAAGCGTCGAGCGCGGCGCGCAATTTCAAACCGCCGCGCGAGACGTATGGGCACGGGCCGGACTTCAACGACACCTCCGCGTCCT
>JAGWST010000402.1 GCA_028869325.1 bacterium
CGGTGCTGCGGGTCTTGCAGGCCGACGGCGGACACCTGGATGCCGAGGATATCCACGAACGGGCACGGGAGGAGCTTCCTTCGCTGGGCCTGGCGACGATCTACCGTACGCTCGACCTGCTCCGCGAGCTGGGGCTGGTGCAGATGGTGCAGTACCCCGGGACGGCGGCGCGCTACGAGGCGCGGCTCGACAAGCACCACCATCTGCTCTGCACGCGTTGCCACCAGCTCTCCGACGTGGAGGCGCCGATGCTCGTGGAGCTGGTCTCGGAGATCGCAAGCGGCGTCGGCTTCGCGCCCAGCGACTTCAAACTCATCGTCAGCGGCCTCTGCCACCGTTGCCGGCGCTAGCGTAACGCGGCCGCCTCCTGCGCCTCCGCCTCCGGAACCACTTCCAGCGACGGCGGCAGCTCGCCGAACGCGTAGACGGGGACACGTACGCCCAGACGCTCCAGCAGCGCGGCCAGGCGCGGACGCGCCGCCGTCGTGCAGACGACGCAGGCGTGGCCCCCGCGTGCGCGCACGCGCTCCCGATAGGCCTCCACGTGCGCACGGAGCGCGATCAGCGCGGCGGGCGCAAGCATCGCTTCGTCGGCGCGTTCCAGCGCCGCGGTCAGCGTGGCCTCCGGCATGAAGACCTCGATGCGATCGCCGCGCACCTGGCCGCGGACGTGCGGAGGGACGGCCACCCGGCGAGCCCGCTCCAGCAGAGTCTCGAGCTCACCGCAGCTGCGCACCGCCTCCACCAGCTCCTCCAGGATCGCCACAGGATCGCGCGGCCAAATGCGCTCCGCCAGCAGCCGCGTGAAGACCCGGTGCGCCAAGGGCAGCGGCAGCAGCTCGCCGCCCACCTCTTTGACCAGGGCCGGCACGGTGACGCGCAAGTGCTCGAGGAGCGTCGCGAACTCCTGGCGCCCGAGCAGCGCCGCGGCGTGCTCGCGTGCCGTAGCGGCAAGGTGCGAGCCCAGCACGCTGATCGGATCGAAGACCAACGCACCGGCGCGCTCGAGCGCGGCGCGGGATGCCGGCGGCGTCCAGAGCGCCGGCAGGCCGTAGACGGGGTCGATGAGGCGCTCGCCGGGATGGTGCATGAGCTGCGCGGGATCGCCGATCGCCAATAACGCGTCCAGCCGCAGCCGTCCGTGCGATGCGGCCTCCTCGCGCACGCGAATCGTATACGCATCCTCTTGGAGCAGGAGATCGTCGCGCAGGCGTACCCCGGGGAGCACGATGCCGCAGTCGCCGGCGAGTTGGCGGCGTACCTCGCCGATTCGCTCCAACAGGGCCTCGCCCAGCGCCCCATCGAGCAGGGGCAACAGGCGCGGCCCCAGCTCGATGGTCACGGCGTCGACTCCAACCAGAGCCAGCGCCGCCTCCGGCCGCCGCAGCGTACGACGCTCCTCCGCCGCGCGCTCGGCCGCGACGTCGAGCGCGCGTTGCTCGTTACGGCGCTCCATCAACCGCGCGGCGGCGAAGCAGAGCACCGCCAGCATCGCGAAGGTCGGGCGCGGCAGGGCGGGCACCAAGGCCAGCGCTCCCATCAAGACGGCCGCGGCGCGCAGCACCTCGGGGTGGCGCAACAGGGCCGCGGCGAGATCGGCGCCCAGGTCGCCATCCGCGGCGATGCGCGTGACCATCATGCCCATCGCCGTTGAGATGAGGAAGGCGGGCAGCGTGGTCAACAGGGCATTGCCCACGGTGAGCAGAGCGTAGGTAGAGAAGGCCTGCGCCGGCGTGAGATGCTGGTAGAAGACGCCGACCACCAGACCGCCGACGATGTTGACGGCCACGATCACGAGCGAGGCGACGGCATCGCCGCGGACGAACTTCCCGGCGCCCTCCATGCTTCCGAAGAAGTCGGCCTCGCGCTGCACCGCTCGGCGGCGGCGCCGCGCCGTCTCGACGTCGATCGCGCCAGCATGCACCTCGGCGTCGATCGCCATCTGCTTTCCCGGCAGCGCATCCAGGGTGAAGCGCGCAGCGACCTCGGCCACGCGCTGCGCACCGTGGGTGACGACCACGAATTGGATCGTGACGAGGATGCCGAAGATCACCAGACCCACCACGACGTTGCCGCGCACGACGAATGCGCCGAAGGCCGGGATGATCGCGCCCACGCCGCCGGCCACGTCGCCCTGCGTCAGAATGAGGCGCGTCGCCGAGACGTCTAGGGCCAGGCGGAAGAGCGTGGCAAGCAAGAGCGCGGGAGCAAATGCGGCGAACTCGAGCGGCTCCCCGACGCCGATCGAGAGGAGCAAGACGCAGGCGCTCGCCAAAACGTTGACGGCCAGCAGCACGTCGAGCAACGGCGGCGGGAGCGGCACGATCAGCATGGCGACGATGGCGAGCAGGATGCCGCCGAACGCGTACCTCACGGCGCCTCCTCCGTTGCGCGTGCATTGCGCACGATCGCCGCGATGATCACGGCCACGGGGGCAAACGCCGGCTCCGGTATCGCTTCGCCCACGGAGACCTCGGCGAAGAGCAGGCGTGCCAAGCCGACCTCCTCCACGATCGGCACGCCGCAGCGCTCTGCCAGCGTGCGCAACGCCGCCGCGCGCGCGTCGGCCCCTTTGGCCACCACCACCGGCACCGGGGCCTCTCCCGGATGATAGCGCAGCGCCACGGCCACGTGCGTCGGATTCACCAGCAGCACCGTCGCCTTGCGCACCGCGCGCAGGCTGCCGCGCAGCGACCGGTGGAGGCGCGCGCGCTCAGCCTTTCGATGCGGATCGCCTTCACTCTCGCGCGCCTCACGCCGAATCTCGTCGCGCGACATGCGCAGCCGCCGCAGCCACGCGCGCCGAGACGTCGCGAGCTCGAGCACGCCGCCGGCGGCGCCCAGCATGAGCGCCGGCGCCAGCAGCGCGCCGCAGACGCGCCGCCCGGCGTCGATGGCGGCCTGTGGATCGCCGGCGAGATCGCGTGTGAGCGCGGCGCGCAGCGCGTGCAGGCCGCAGAGCGCGATGGCGGCGGAGATCGAGAGCCAGCGCAGGACGTGGAGCGGGGTCTCGCGCGAGAGCAGCCGTTTGACGCCCTCGAACGGGTTGATGCGCTCCAGGCGCGGCGCGAGCACACCCACGGCGATGGTGAAGCGTGCCTGGAGCAGAGCGCAGAGCACGGCTGCAGCGGCCGCGGCGGCGGGGATGCTGGCGGCACAGATCAGCAACTGCGCGACGGAGGCAGCGGCTGGCCGTCGCCCGACTAGCGATCCCGTGAGCATCGCGCGCGCGGCGCCGAGCATCGGCGTTAGGGTAAGCGAGAGCGCCGCCGCCGCACCGGCGAAGGCCGCGAGGGCCGTAGCCTCCGCCGAGCGGGCGACATCGCCCTCCGCGAGCGCGCGCGTCATACGGCGCGGCGTCGGCTCGAATTGGCGATCGTCGCTCATCGCGCCAGCGACCGCCAGGGGCCCAGGTGCAGATGCGTCGCCATGCGCGCAGCGGCGGGGGCCAAGGTCACCACCGTCGCAAGCGCGGCGCCAAACGAGAGAGGAAACGAGAGCATGAACGTGGAGGCGCGCGGCACCACGCGTTGCAAGACGCCCAGCAGCGCCTGCGCCGAGAACGTCGCCAAGAGCGCCGGCCCGGCGGTGGCCAGGGCAGCGCGAACCACCAGCCCGGGCAGCGCCAGCGCATAGGAGAGCAGGTGCGCATGCGCCGGCAGCGTGCCCGGCGGCAGGTCGCGCAGCGTGCCCGCCAGCGCGTCGATCAGCGGGGCGTAGCCGCGCGCGAGCACGAAGACGGCGACGAAGAGCGTCCCGTAGAGGCGGCCGAAGCCGCCACCCGTGACGCCGCTGGTGGGAATCACGATGCGGATGCCGGCGTAGTCGTCCAGCAGCCGCCCCGCTGCCAGCGCGCCGTCGTAGAAGGCGGCCGCCGCCTGACCGAGCATGGCGCCCAATGCGAACTCCGCAAGCAGTGCAAAGGCGAACGCACCGGCGCCGATCTCGACCGGCGCGACCCCGTGTACCAGCGCCGCCGCGGTGGCGCAGGCGAACGCGCCGCGCACCAGATGCGGCACGGCCGGATGGGAGAAGCCCGGGGCGCGCGCCAGAAAGCCGGCGACGCGCGCCAGCACCAGCATGGCTGCGACGCTCACGGCGAGCCGACCAGCAGTGGAATCGCCCCGAGCGCGTCGTGAAAGAGCGCCGCTACCGCGCTCATCGCAAAGCCGCCACCGACGGCCACCACCACGCCCGCCGCGATCATCTTTGGAAGCAGGGCCACCGTCTGCTCCTGCACCTGCGTCGCCGCCTGGAGCAACGCGACGGCCAGGCCCACGCAGGCGCATACCGCCAGCGAAGGCAGCGCCAGAACGGCGCAGACGATCAGCGCGTGACGGGCCAGAACGTCGGCGACCTCGCTCACCGGTACGAGCTCACCAGCGAGCCCGCCAGCAACGCCCAGCCGTCGACCATCACGAAGAGCAACAGCTTCACCGGCAGCGAGACGACCGTCGGGGAGAGCATGACCATGCCCAGGCCCATCAGCACCGAGGCCACCACGAGATCGATGACGAGGAAGGGCAGATAGACGGCGAACCCGATCGCGAAGGCGCTGCGCAGCTCGCCGACGAC
>JAGWST010000403.1 GCA_028869325.1 bacterium
CCGTGGCAAGCGCGCAGGCCAGCGCGATCAGCGGGGCGCGGCGCATCGTGCGAGGATTCCACTACGCTCGAGATGCTCGACGATGCGCTGGAGCTGGCGCAGGGTCACCTCGTCGGCGTCCATCCCCGGCTGGCGGACGGCGGCATTGGCGATCGCACCCCGCCGCACCAGGATGTGCTTGCGCAGCGAGATGCCGAGCTTGGGCTGAAACTCGAAGCGCACCAACGGCACGATCGCGTAGAAGAGGGCCGCGGCGTCCTCGTGCCGACCCGCGCCGTAGAGCTCGAAGAGCCGCACCAGCAGCTCGGGATAGGCGAAGCCGGTCATGATGCCGACGGCGCCGCGCTCCAGCTCCTCCAGCGCATATTGTCCGCCCAACGCTCCGAAGATCTTGAGATCGCCGCGCACCAGCGCCTGGACGCGCGCCATCTTCGGCCCCGTGGGCGCATCCTCGAGCTTGACGTACTCGATGCCGGCGTCATCGGCCAGACGCGCCAGCAGCTCCGCCGACATGAGGATGCCGGTGGAGGCCGGGTAGTCGTGGATGACGATCGTTGCGCCGGCCGCCCGCGCGACGCCCTCGTAGTGCGCGTAGATCGCCTGATCGCTCTGCGCCGGCGGCGGAGCGACCAGCAGCGCGTCGGCGCCCAGATCCAGGGCGCGCTTCGCCGCGTCGATCGCGGCCAGCGTCCCCGGCGCCCCCGCGCCGACCACCAGCGCGCGGTCGCCGGGCAGCGCCTCACGGAAGGCGGCGATGACGCGCGCCCGCTCCGGGTCGGTGAGCTTATCGGCCTCGCCCATGACGCCGAGGATCGCCAAGCCCTGCACGCCGCAGCCGGCCATGAAGCGCGCCATGCGCGCGATGCTCTCGAGATCCAGCCCGCCGCGCTCGTCGAACGGCGTCGGGACGATCGGATAGATGCCGCGCAACCTGGTCCTGCTCATCTGCTCTCCACTCCCCGCTCGCTCACGGAAACTCCACGATGGTCTTCAACGTACGCCCGCCGGCGCGCATCCGCGCGTAAGCCTCCGCGGCACCATCGATATCCACCCAGTCGGTGACGATCTGCTCCGGCCGCACCACACCCTCGGTCAGGACCCTCAGCGCCTCGCGCGTGTCGTCGGGGCCGGCAGAGTACGAGGGCACCAACGAGACTTCGCGCAGATAGAGATCGCAACCGTCGATCGAGATATCCACGCCGTCCGGCGTGGGCGTGAAGAGCACCACCGTGCCGCCGGGGGCGCAGGCGGCGATGGCGGCGTGCCACGCCTGCGCAGAGCCGGGGCCCGCCACGACCACCTCGAAGGGACCACGCTCGGCCACTGCCGCCGCATCGCTCGGAGGCCAGGCGGCCGCGGCGCCCAGCGCCAGCGCGCGCTCGCACCGCCAGCCATCGAAGTCGACGCCGCAGACGTAGCCGCCGCGCGCCGCGACCAGCCGGACATGGAGCAGCCCCATCGCGCCGAGACCGATCACCAGCACGCGCGAGGCCGCGTCGACGGCGCCGCGGCGCAGGCTCTTCACCACGCAGGCCAAAGGCTCCACCAGGCTGGCCGCGGCGAAGGGCAGATCGGCGGGCACCACCAGCGTATCGCCGAGATTCTCACGCGGGACCAGGATATACTCGCTGATGCCCCCGGGCACGAGTCGAGTTCTGCGCCACGTCGCACAATGCACGTACGCGCCGCGCTCGCAGAGGTCGCAGGTGAAGCACGGCGCGTGATGGTGCAGCGCCACGCGATCGCCTAGGCGAAGGTGCTCCACCCCGCGGCCGATCGCCGCCACCTCGCCGGCGGGCTCGTGTCCCAGCACCAGAGGAGCCTTGCGGCGCACGTACCAGTCCATCAGATCGCCCGAGCAGATGCCGCTCGCGCGCGTGCGCACCAAGATCTCGCCATCCGCGGGGCGCGGCACCTCGACCTCCTCCACCACCAGGTGATCGACGTCGTAGAGGCGCAGCGCCCGCATGCGCTCCGGGATCGAGCTCACGGGATCACCGCGAACTTCACGCCCTCTCCGTGCTCGAGCCGCACGAAGGCATCCCCGAGCTGCGCCAGCGGAACGCGGGCGCTGATCAAGGGCTCGACGTCGATGCTGCCCTCGGCGAGCAGCTGATAGGCGCGGCGCACGTCCTGCGGGCGGAAGTGGAACGGCGAGACGAGTTCGATCTGATCGTAGTGGATGCGCGAGGTGTCGACCGGCACGGTGCTGCCCGGCGGTGGGCCGCCGAAGAGCGAGACGATCCCGCCGCGGCGCACCGTCGCCAGCGCCGCGAGCCAGCCGTTGACGGCTCCCGTGCACTCGATCGCGCGATCGGCGCCACGCCCGCCGCTGATCTCAGAGATCAGCGCGCGAGCCTCCCCGATCGATTGGGGATCGAGCGCCATCTCCTTGCCCCACTCCGCGCCCAGCGCTTTGGCCAGCGCCGTGCGCTCCGCGTTGCGGCCGATGACGGCTACGCGAAGACCCAGCGCGCGCAAGACGATCGCGTGCAAGAGACCGAAGCCGCCCGTGCCGATGATCAGCGCGAGGTCGCCGCTGCGCGGACGCAGCAGCGAGAGGTTGTGCACAACGCATGCCAGCGGCTCCAAGCAGGCAGCAGCCTCGTACGAGAGCGATGGCGGCTTGACGAACGCGTTCCGCTCCACGATGTGCGCCGGCACGAGCAGCTGCTCAGCGTAGGCGCCCAGGATCTTCGTCTCCATCACGCGCTCGCAGAGGTTCTCCTGCTCCGCGCGGCACCAGTAGCATTCGCCGCACGGCGCGGAGTGCACCGCCATCACGGCATCGCCGGCCTTGAAGCGCGTCACCCCGGCGCCGGCGTCGAGAACGTCGCCGGAGAACTCGTGGCCGAAGCGCGTCGGCATCGGCATCTGCGGATGGCCGCGCCGGAAGGCCTTGAGGTCGGTGCCGTCGGTGAGCGCGGCACGAATGCGCAGCACCACTTCGCCCGCTCCCGCTTGGGGAGCCGGCACGCTGCGCAGCTCCACGCGTCCCGGGGCGACGAGATAACCGGCTTGCATCATCGAGGTACCTCCCCCGCATACCCCGTGAGCTCGACGTACCCCTCCCCCATGGCGCATGCCGTCGGCGTTGCCGCCGCGTCCGCCGGTTTCAGGCAGACGTCGCCCTCCCAGTAGCTGACGCCCCGGCTAGCCAGCTCCTGATCGCGCACGCGCGGCACCACGCGCAGTGCCAGCCTCGCCGCCGGGACGCGCACGACCCAGCCGCTGGGATAGAGGGCCTGCGTATGGGGACTGCGCCACGTTCCCGTGGCACGAATCGAGAAGTCGCGGGAGTCCAACATCCGCACGCGCCCATCGCGCCCTACCAGGCTGCCGCTGGAGGCGGGGATGAAGGTTCCATCTCGCCGGCGCAGATGGTAGAGCATCACCTCTCGCCCATCGCGCAGCTGCAGCGCGAACCAGTCCCAGCCCACGACGTTCGGCTGCAGCTCGGAGCTGCCGAACTCGTGATCCATCCATACCAGCGCTCGCACCTGCTGCGAGCGCCCGGCGATGCGCAACGTGCCGCTGCCCACCAAGCGCGTGAGCGAGTAGTAGTGCGAGGCGCAGCTGGCGC
>JAGWST010000404.1 GCA_028869325.1 bacterium
GGCCATCATCAACATCAGCTCCGTGCACGCGCACGAGACCACGAAGAACGTGGTGCCGTACGCCGCATCGAAGGGAGCCATCGAGGCCTTCACACGCGGCTTCAGCCTTGAGATGGAGTCCCGAAAGATTCGCGTCAACTCGGTGGCCCCTGGAGCGGTGGACACACCCATGCTTTGGAACAACCCTAACGTGAAGAGCGGCGCGGAGCAGATCGAGGGCGCCGTCGGCAAGCCCGAAGATCTAGCCGCCGCGATCTGCTTCATGGCCTCCGACGAGGCATGCTTCGTCAACGGCACGACGCTGGTAGTAGACGGCGGCCGGTTGGACATTCTTTAACAGGTAAAACGGCGCCGAGGGGTTTCCAGTCCGGCGGCTCCGCGCAGAAGGATGGGGCAAGCCACCCATCTGCAGCGGAGGAGAACGTTGATCGAGATCACCCGGGAGCGCGCGCCCAAGCCGGCGCGCGATGTCGTCTACGGCATCTATCGCGACGGTGACAACAACCTGGACCACGTGCAAGCGGCGACGGTCGCCGACGCGCAGCGAGCGTCCAAGAACAACCCTAACATCGCATTCGCGGTCGAGAACACGACGCACGAAGGAGCCCGCGGCAACGGGGCGCTCCATACCGAGGACGGCGTCATCCTCCATGGAGACGCCCGTTGGAGCTCGCGCGACGCCGCGAACATGGCCTCGCCGCAAGAGCTCGCACGATTTGTCGAACGCACGCTCGAGACCGCGCACACGCGCGGTGGCCAGCAGTCCGTCTGGATCGAGCTGGTCGATCACGGCGGCGGCGACGGCGGCGGCCTGGAGGCGGACTCCACGCACGGCATGATGTCGATGCCGGCGATGGCGCAGGCGATCGCCGCCGGCACCCAGGCGTACAACAAGCTCCACCCTGACGACACGCGCAAGGTCGAAGGCGTGGTCGCCAATCAATGCCTGATGTCCACGCTGGGCTTCGCCGAAGAGCTCTCACGCGCGGGGGTCAAGTATCTGGCCGCATCCCCGGAGACGATGATCGCGCCCGGCGTGCCCTCCGGGGCGGTCGCACAGGCTGTTCAGCAGGGCGGCGACCCTCAGTCGTTGGCGCACGGCATCGTCGACGCCGTCATGGATCGGAGCTATGGCGTGGACGGCATGCCGTACCGGCCCGCCGCCGCATTCAACGTGCTGGATCTCGCGCCGGAGAAGATCGCCGCGATGGAGCGCGCGGTGCGGGCCGTCAACGACGACATCGCCGCGCTGCCGCGCGATGCCGGCGGCGACCTTGCCGCCCATGCGGTCGACAAGGACGGCGCGCACGTCCCAGGCATGACGCGCTTCGTCGAGGATCACGGTCTCCCGTGGCGTGCCGATCGCCCCGCCGAAGCGCTCTACAATCGGCTCGCCGATGACGCGCGCCTCCCGCAGAGGCTGCGACAGGACGCCGCGGCGGCGGCGCAGGCCGTCGACGGGATGGTGCTGGCGGACCGAGAGACCTCGCACTTCGAGCCCGGCGACGTGAGCTACCGCGACGCAGCCGGACCCACGGTGCACTTCCCCGTCAATCCCAGGCAGTACGACGCATGGGCAAAGAACGGCATCTCCGAGACCGACAACCACTTCTACAAGGCCGTCGACGGGCGTGACGCCGCGCAGCGCCTCGGCGCCGTCGCCTGAGACCTTCCTCAACGGACGGAGGGAAGGACCGCCCTCAAGCACCGCACAGCGAGCCGCCGCCCCACATGCTGCAGGGCGGCGGTCGGTGTATCGGCGGAGACCCTCTTCGTCTAATTCCCGAAGTACGCGGCGTTCTTCGCGATGTAGCCCTTCCACTTGTCCGGAACGTCGGCGTCGGCGTAGATCGCCTCGACGGGGCAGGCCGCGACGCATGCACCGCAGTCGATACAGGTCGCCGGGTCGATGAACATCTGTTCTCCGTCATCGCCGTGGATGCAATCCACGGGACAGACGTCGACGCACGACTTGTCGACCGTTCCGATACAGGGCTCCGTGATCACGTAGGGCATGTATCCAACTCCTCGACTGCGTGATTAAGCGACACGATACGCCCGCGCGAGCACGTCCGCCAGCTCCGGACGAGTGAACTCGCGTGGCAGGGGCTGCCCCTGGCTCAGTTGCTCGCGCACGCGTGTTCCGCTGGGAGCGACGCGAGCCTCCGCTGGATGCGGGCAGGTTCGCGTCGAGGCCATGCCGTGGCATGTCGTGCAGTAGAATGCATGCTCGAAGGTCAGGATCTCAATGCCCAGCTCCTTCGGCGTGAACTGCTCGAAGATGCGATGCGCCGCATACGTGTCGTAGTACGATCCGACGCCGGCATGATCGCGTCCAACGATGAAGTGCGTGCAGCCGTAGTTGCGGCGAACGAGTGCGTGGAAGACCGCCTCCCGCGGCCCCGCATAGCGCATCCACGCTGGATTCGTCGCCAGCAAGGCTCGTTGGTTGGGGTAGTAACCCTCGAGCAGCGTCTCGTAGCATTGCATGCGTACGGCAGCCGGAACGTCACCCTCTTTCGTCTCGCCGACCAGCGGGTGCAGAAGTAGACCGTCCACCGTCTCGAGCGCCACCTTCTGCAGATATTCGTGCGCGCGATGCACGGGGTTGCGCGTCTGGAAACCGACCATCGTGCGCCAGCCGCGGCGCGCCTTCTCCGCGCTTACCTCCTGCGGCGTCAGATCGAACTGCGGCCAGGGGCTTTCGGGACGCCCGAGTGCCGTCACCTCGCCGGCAACGGCCCAGCGCCCACCTGCGCGCAGCAGGCGCACGCCGGGGTGCGCATCCTCCGCCGTTCCATAGACGCCCAGCGCCTCGTTCTCCGGGTCCAGGGCGTAGATCTCCGCTACGTCGAGGATCGCAACGGGTGCGCCGTCCACCCAGAGTCCAACGCGATCCGCCGATCGCAGGGCGCGACGCTGATCGTCGTCGATCCGCAGGACGATCGGAATCGTAAACGGATGGCCGGCGGCCAGGCGCCCCGACTCCACCACCGACGCGTAATCCGCGCTGCCGATGAAACCCGTAAGGGGAGCCAACGCACCGGAGCCCAGCATGTAGACGTCCGAGGCTTCGCGCTGCGTGACGTCGAGTCGCGGCAGCAACGCGGCCAACGCGCGGCCTTCCGCCAACTCGCTGCCGCCGAGCAGCCGCGTCACGGCGACGGGCCGGATGAACCCCGCACGCTCGAGATAGCGCAGAATCTTTGCCACCGACTCCTCGAGCGTCTCGCGCTCCGTATCGACCGCGATCTCCGGGTTGAGCGGCTCCTCGTAGGGATCGCTGATGCCGGTGAAATTGGGAATCTCTCCAGCCAGCGCCTTCTTGTAGAGTCCCTTGACGTCGCGGCGCACCAGCTCGTCGATCGAGCACTTGACGTAGACTTCAACAAAGTGCGGCGTCTGCGCGCGTACCTCGTCGCGCACGGCCCGGTAGGGCGAGATGGCGGCGGTCACCACGGAAGCGCCATTGCGCGCCAGCAGGCGCGCGACGTAACCGATACGACGGATATTCGTGTCTCGATCCTCTTTCGAGAATCCGAGGCCCTTGCTCAGGTTCGTGCGAACCTCGTCTCCGTCGAGAACCTCGATACTGCGCCCACGCTGCGCGAGCTCCCCGACGAGTCGCTCCGTGATGGTCGATTTACCGGCTCCCGAGAGCCCGGTGAGCCAGAGAACAAACCCACTCATGCTGTCACCAACTCCTCAATGCAACTGCGAATACGTTCCTGACCGACGCGCGCCGGA
>JAGWST010000405.1 GCA_028869325.1 bacterium
CCAGGATCTCTCGACGGTCTACACCCCCGGTGTCGCGCGGGTCTCAATGGCCATCGCGGCCGATCCGAGCAAAGCGTTTCAACTGACGATCAAACGCAACATGGTTGCGGTTGTCAGCGACGGCACGGCGGTGCTGGGCCTAGGGGATATCGGTCCGCTCGGTGCGCTGCCGGTCATGGAAGGCAAGGCGATGCTCTTCAAGCAGTTCGCCGGCATCGACGCCTTTCCGATCTGTCTGGATACCAAGAACGTCGACGAGATCGTGGAAACGGTGGTGCGCATCGCGCCCGTCTTCGGCGGGATCAACCTCGAGGACATCAGCGCACCGCGCTGCTTCGAAGTAGAGCGCCGCCTGATCGAGCGTCTCGATATTCCCGTCATGCACGACGATCAGCATGGCACCGCGGTGACGATCCTGGCGGCGCTGATCTCGGCCGCCAAGGTCGTTGCCAAGCCGCTGGAGACGCTGAAAGTGGTGGTGGTCGGCAGCGGATCCGCGGGCACGGCGTCGATCAAGATGCTGCTGGCCGCCGGCGTCGCCGATGTGATCGCCGTCGATAAGCCCGGCGCGCTCGCTCGCGGGGCGAACTACGACAACTCTCATTGGACGTGGCTGGCCGAGAACACGAACAAGGCTAACGTGAAGGGCACGCTTCACGAGGCGCTGCGCGGCGCCGACGTCTTCATCGGCGTCTCCGCCCCCGGCATTCTCAAGCCCGAGGACATCAAAGGCATGGCGCGCGACCCGATCGTCTTCGCCATGGCCAACCCGACGCCGGAGATCATGCCGGATCTCGCCGCTCCCCACGTGGCGGTGATGGGCACCGGCCGGTCGGATTACCCCAATCAGATCAACAACTTGCTCGCCTTCCCGGGCATCTTCCGCGGCGCGCTCGACTGCCGCGCCTCGCGCATCAACGAGGAGATGAAGCTCGCCGCGGCGCACGCGATCGCCGACGTGGTGGGCGAAGAGCGCTCGGCCGATTACATCATCCCCAGCGTCTTCGATACGCGCGTGGTCGACGCGGTGAGCAAGGCCGTGGTGACCGCCGCGGTCGAGTCCGGCGTCGCCCGCCGGGCGCTCGCCGTGGCGGAGCAAGAGGAGCAAGAGGCGCTCGTCTAGCCCGCCGTGACGCCGGTCAGGGCGAGCCGCCGAAAATGGAAGGAGTCCCCCTTCTTTACGCAATCTTGAGGACTCGGCGCATTTTCGCCGATAACCAGGATAGCTATGATAGCCCGCGTGTTGATTATCGAAGACGATCCAGACATCGGTGCGCTCGAGGAGAGGCTGCTCCGGCAGGCGGACTACGAGACGCGCTGGGTCCTGACGGGGGAGGCGGGCCTCGAGGCGGCGGCGGCCTTTCACCCGGATATCGTCGTGCTCGACGTCGGCCTCCCCGGCCGTAATGGGCTGGATATCTGCGCCAAGCTCGCCGAGACCCTGGACGCCTTCATCCTGATGGTGAGCGGCCACACGCGTGAAGAGGACAAGCTCAAGGCGCTGGGCCTGGGCGCGGACGACTACATCACCAAGCCCTTCTCCAACGGCGAGTTCCTCGCGCGCGTCGCCGCCTTCTTGCGCCGGCGCGACCGCTACCGGGTCCAGTCGACTAGCGCAACCCTGAGTTGCGGCGGCGTGGTGCTGGACCGCAACCGCCAAGTCGTCTTCAAGGACGATCTCTCGGCCTTTTTGACGGCGCTGGAGTTCAAGCTCTTGTGGTTCCTGGCCGAGAGCGAAGGACGCCTGCTCACCCGCGCGCAAATCTTGGAGAACGTCTGGAACGACGTCTCCGGCGTACCGACCCGCGTCGTCGACGTGCACGTCGCCGCCTTGCGCAAGAAGATCGGCGAAGTCGGCGCGCCGCTGCAGATCAATAGCGTGCGCGGCATCGGATACCGCCTGGACGTCGCCGTTCCAGCCAAATCGTAAGCCGCTCGAAGCAGAGGAGCATCTCGACGCTCCCCCTCACGCTGGACGCCCGCGACCGGCGTCCCTTGTACGTGCAGATCGCCGACGGCATCGTCGAGGCGATCGACGCAGGCGTTCTCGTGCCCGGCGAGCGGCTGCCGGCGATGCGCGTCTTCGCGCGCCAACTGGGCTGCGGCTTGGTCACGGTCTCACAGGCCTACGATCTGCTCTCCGCCCAGAGCCGCGTGATCACACGCGTTGGGCGCGGCACGTTCGTGGCGCAGCGCCCGGCGCCGAGCGAGAGCGATTCACCGTATCTCTCACGCTGGGAGCCCGATCTGGGGCGCCTGACCGCTCGCGGCGAGCGCCTGGAGGGAGTGCTGGAGGAGCTCTCCCGCGCGAACGCTCCCGGCGCGATCTCGCTGGCGAGCGGCCATCCCGCGCCCGAGACCTTTCCCTTGGCCGACTTCGGGAGAGCGCTCAACCGCACGCTGCTCGAGGATCCGCCGGAGGCGATGCAATATCACGCCGCACGCGGCGACGGCGACCTCTGCCAGACGCTTGCCGCCGGCTTGCGCGAGCGCGGCTGCCGCGTCGGCGCGGACGAGATCGTCGTCTGCAGCGGCGCGCAGCAGGCGGTCGATCTGGTCGCGACGGTACTCCTCGCACAGGGGCGCGAGGTGGTGGCCAGCGAGTCGCCGGCGTACGCTGGAACGCTGGGCGTCTTCGATGCGCGCGGCGTGACCTACGTCGCCGTCGAATCCGATCGCGACGGCGTCCGCGTCGACGATCTGGCGCGTGTCTTGGCCGAGTATCGGCCGCGTCTGCTCTACGTGAATCCGGTGGCGCAGAACCCCACCGGCGCGGTGCTGTTGGAGCGGCGCGCCCGGCAAATCGTTGAGCTTGCGCGCCGCTACGATACGGTGATCCTGGAGGATCAGACCGGCCACGCGTTCACCTACGAAGGCAGCGCGCCCTCGCCGCTGCTGGCGCACGACACGGACGGGCGCGTGATCGTGATGGAGTCGCTCTCGAAGACCGTCTTTCCGGCGTTGCGCATCGGCTACCTCGCCGCGAAGGGCCCGCTGCTGGAGGCACTGGTACGCGCGAAGATGCGCGCGGACTCGTTCACCTCCACGCTTACGCAACGCGCGCTGTGGCGCTTCATGGGCAGCGCGGCTTGGGGGCGCCATCTGCGCCATGCGCGCCATCTCTATCGCACGCGGCGCGACGCCTTCATCGACGCGTTGGGACGCGAGCTGCCCTGGGCGAACGTCCAGCCACCCGCGGCCGGCATCACACTTTGGCTGCCGCTGCCGCCGCGCATCTCGACGCGCGCGGCCTTCGAGGGTGCCGCCCGCGAGGGCGTGCTGGTGATGCCGGCGGAGCCGTATTATCCCACGCGTCAAGGGCCTGCTGCGTTGCGCCTCTCCTTCGGCGATGTCGATGAAGAGCATCTCGGTGAAGGCGCG
>JAGWST010000032.1 GCA_028869325.1 bacterium
AACGAGAAGTTCACGCTCTCGCAGTTCTATGCCGGCATCGAGACGATGGCGTATCTCTGGGAGGAGCTGGGATCCTAAGCAATCTCTCACCGAGAGCCGGAACCTCCCGTACGCGTGGCGGCGTTCCTCTGCCACAACCCACGACGGGAGACTCCGCTCGCTCTACGAGGAGAGAAGATGATGAAGCACCGATTGACCGTTTTGATCGCTGGCCTCGCCTTCGTGGCGGGGGCCGCCGTCCCGACGCTGGCGTATGAGCGCCATCCCGACATGCGTGCCGCGCTCGAGGCGCTCTACAGCGCGCGCATGCACCTGAGCACCAGCAACCGTGACTTCGACGGCCTGCGCGTCAAGGCGCTGGGTGAGACCAACGAGGCCATCCGTGACGTGCAGGCGGCGATCGCCTCAGACCGCGGCTAGCCTCGCGCGCAAGGGGCCGCCTCATCGATTGCTGAAGGCGGCCCGCATGCGAGATACGCTCCGCGTCGGCATGACGCATACGCTGCGGCTCACCGTTCCCGAGCGCTTGACCGTGCCGGGCCTCATGCCGGAGGTCGAGAGCTGGCAGGTGATGCCCAAGGTGCTGGCTACCTCGATGCTGGTTGCGTTGATGGAGTGGTCCGCGCTCGAGGTCTTGCTTCCGCACTATGAGGAGGGCGAGCAGAGCGTGGGCGTCCACATCGATATGAGCCACGTGGCCGCGACCCCGCCGGGAATGGCCGTCGAGGTCGCGGCGACGCTGGTCCAGATCGACGGGCGCTTCTATGACTTCGAGATCCTGGCGCGAGACGAGCTCGACGTCATCGGCGAGGCAAAGCACCGCCGCGCCGCCGTCATGCGCGCGAAGTTCGACGAGCGCCTGGCACAGAAGATCGCGCGCTCGCAGGGAGCGTGAGACTCTACACGATCGGCCACGGCACGCGCGAGGCGGAGGAGTTCTTGCGCCTCTTGAAGGCGCACGGCATCACGCGGCTGCTGGACGTGCGTACGGCGCCCGGCTCGCGCAAGTTCCCGCAGTTCGGCATGCAGGCGCTCACGCGCATGCTGGAGCGCAACGGCATCGCCTACGAGCATCACCCGGAGCTGGGCGGCTTTCGCAAGGGGCTCGGCGAGGCCAGCCCCAACAAGGCGTGGCGCAACGAGAGCTTTCGCGGCTACGCCGACTACATGCTGAGCGAGGAGTTCTGGAAGGCGCTCGACGCCGTGCTGCGTAAGGCGCAGGCGGAGCCGCTGGCGGTGATGTGCAGCGAGACGCTGTGGTGGCGCTGCCATCGACGGCTGATCGCCGACGCCGCGATGGCGCGCGGCGCCGACGTGCGCCACATCATGCGTGCCGATCTGGCGGAGGCGCATCGACTGATGCCGCCGGCGCGCATCGCCGGCGACCGCGTCGTCTACGGCGAGCCTGGTCGGCCAGAGCCACGTTCAGGTTGACACTCCCCACCACGTCAGCGGCCGAGGTCGTGGTTAGGTCAAAGCCTTACTGCATTGTTTGACGGAGGGCCTCTTCCAGCCCGAGTTCCTCGCCGCCGGCGTTCTTGTGGTTCGCTGATCCGAGCACGTCGTAATCGCGGCGCGCCAGGTCCCAAAGAATGAACCACAGGCAGGCGCCCCCGCAGAGCAGCAGGACGATGCCCAGCAGCGGCGCGCCGAGCAGAATCTTGCCCACGCCGAAGATCGCGAAGTAGATCAGGGCGCAGCCCGCGAGCCAATCCAAGAGCGCCGGCGCGCGTGGGATACCGCCGTCCACATCGGGCGCAAGCGCCGCCACCGGGCCCCAACCCAACCGCCCCGGCCGCACCCGCCGGTAGAAAGAGAGCAGCTGCTCCATCGGCTCCGGAGGCGTCAGCAGGGTGACGATCAGCCACGTCACCGTCGAGAGCGCAACGGTCCAGAGCATGAGATAGGCAAAGCCCAACGGCTGGTCGGGATCGACCAGATGGAGCTGTTCGATCGCCGTCGAGACCAGAAACGAGGCCAGCAACGCGGAGATCTCGCTCCAGGCGTTGATGCGCCACCAGTACCAACGCAGGATGAAGACCAAACCGGCCCCCGCGCCGAAGGCTAGCAGAAAGCGCCACGCACCGGTGATCGAGTCCATGTGCAGCGTGACGAAGCCGGAGAGCAGCATCAGTGCCAGCGTGGCGACGCGCGAGGCCGTGACGTAGTGCCTCTGGCTCGCCTCTTTGACGAAGAAGCGCCGGTAGAGATCGTTGATCACGTACGACGCGCCCAGGTTCAGCTGCGTGCCGATCGTCGACATGTAGGCGGAGAGAAAGCCCGCCATCATCAGGCCGCGCAGCCAGGGAGGCAGGTAGTCGATCATCGTCTGCACATAGGCCAGCTCATCGTCCGGCTTGTGCGTCAGCGGGTTGAGCACGCCGTGCGGGTAGAGCACCAGCGCGGCCAGCGCCACAAGAATCCACGGCCAGGGGCGCAGTGCATAGTGCGCGATGTTGAACCACAGCGTCGCCAGCAGGCTATGGCGCTCGTCCTTGGCGCAGAAGATGCGCTGGGCGACGTACCCTCCGCCGCCGGGCTCCGCGCCCGGATACGACGATGCCCACCACTGCACGCCCACGTAGACCAGAAACGTCAGCAGCGGCATCCAGACACTGCCGAGATTGGGGGCGAACGAGAGCACGGAGTCGGCGGAACCGGGGACCGCATGGCGCGAGAGATCGACGGCGGCCAGCTTGGCGCGCAGCGGGCCCAAGCCGCCCACAGCGGCGACGGCCGCCCACGCCAGCACGATCGCCATCGACATCTTGACGACGAACTGCAGCATGTCGGTGACCAGCACGCCCCATAGGCCGCCGACAGAGACGTAGATGCCGGTCAGCAGCAGACAGACGAAGACCGCCTCGAGCTTGGTGGCATGCAGGGTGACGAGCAGGATCTTGGCCATCGCCAAGTTGACCCAGCCCATGACGATGGTGTTGAACGCCAGGCCCAAGTAGGCGGCGCGGAAGCCGCGCAGGAACGTGGCGCCGGCACCCGCGTAGCGCACCTCCACCAGCTCGACGTCGGTGAGCACGCCGGCGCGCCGCCAGAGCGCGGCGAAGAAGAACACGGTGAGCATGCCGCTCATCACCATGTTCCACCACAGCCAGTTGCCGGCGATGCCGTTCTTCTCGACCAGGCCGGTGACCACCAGCGGCGTATCCGCGGCAAAGGTCGTGGCCACCATCGAGGTCCCCGCCAGCCACCACGGCACGCTGCGCCCGGAGAGAAAGAAGTCGCCGATGCTCTTGCCGCCGCGGCGCGCATACCGGAGCCCGATCCCGATATTGACGGCGAAGAACGCCACGATCACCGACCAGTCAATCGCGGTCAGCTGCATGGGGCGTCTTTCGCCAGGCGCACTCGGGGAACATCCTGCGATTCGGCGAATCGCCCGCTCATTATGACGATGCCGATGCACGGGCGCGCCCAGGCCCTGCCGCCGCAATCGCGTGAGAGCGCCGAGACGGCGCACTCCGGCATTCGCGAGATCGCCAACCTGGCGCTGCTGACGCCGGGCGCCATTCGCCTGGAGGTCGGTCAACCCGATTTCCCCACGCCGGCGCACGTCGGCGAGGCGGCAAAGCGCGCCATCGACGACAACTGGACGTTCTATACCGAGACGCAGGGGCTTCTCTCGCTGCGCGAGGCGCTCGTCGCAAAGCTGGCGCGCGTCAACGGCGTCGCGGCCACGCCCGACCGGATCACCTGCGGCATCGGCGGCGTCGGCGTGCTCGCCGCCGCCTTCGCCGCGTTGGTCGAGGCCGGCGACGAGGTCTTGCTGCCCGACCCCGCGTGGCCGAACTTCCGCATCATGTGCGCGTGGACGCACGCTCGGGGCAAGAGCTATCGCTGTCCGCAAGAGGCAGGCTTCCAACCCGACCTCGAGCACCTGGAATCGTCGATCACGCCGCACACCAAACTGATCGTGGTCAACAGCCCCAACAATCCGACCGGTGTGGTATGGTCGCGCTCGTCTCTCGAACGCATCGCGGAGCTGGCACAACGCCGCGGAATCTGGCTCTTGAGCGACGAGTGCTACGACCAGATCCTGATGGACGGCCGTCCGCTGAGCCCTGCGTCGTTTGCCCCGGATGCGCCCATCGTCAGCGGCTTCACGTTCTCGAAGACCTATGCGATGACGGGCTGGCGCCTAGGCTACGCCGTGGCGCCAGCGCCGGTGATCGATACGATGGCCAAGGTGCTGGAGTCGATGTGCTCCTGTCCCCCGACCATCTCGCAGAAAGCCGCCGAGGCGGCGCTGGCCGGGCCGCAGGATTGCGTCGCGGAGATGAACGCCGCCTACCGCCGCCGGCGCGATCTGGTGGCGGGGATCCTGCGCGCCCACGGCCTGCTGACGGCGCTTCCGGAGGGCGCCTTCTACATCATGGCCGACATCACGCCCAGCGGCATGCCCTCGCGCGAGTTCGCTCTATCCCTGCTGCGCGAGCGCGCGGTCGCCGTCGCTCCGGGCAGCGCCTTTGGTGCGGTTGCGGCCGGCGCGGTTCGCGTGAGCCTGGCCAGCTCCGACGACCAGTTACGCGAGGGCGTGAGCCGCCTCTGTGCGTTCGTGCGGAAGTGCGCCGAGGCGCGCGGGTGATCGCGCGCAGAGCGGGGCGAGTTCTCGGCGCCGCCGCGCTGGCATGTGCCGCGCTGATGGCGGCGGTACCACCGCCGGACGCCTCGCAGTCACCGCCGCCGGCATCCGGTGCGGCGATCTCCGTCCTGCCGCTCCCACGCCGGCTCACACTGCTCGGCGCCGGATGGTGCGGCGAGCGTTTTCGCACCTATGAGGTCCGTTTCGAGGGCGTTCCCAGCGAGCCCGGCGCACTGGAGCTCTTGGAGCAGCGCTGGGGCGCGATCGGCGTGACTCCGCGGCCCGGCGCCTCCGTGCGCATCGATGTCTCGAAGCTGCGGCCGGACGAAGCGGCGCTGAGCAGAGATCTCGGCGACGAAGGCTACGTCGTGGTCATCGACCGCCACGGGGTGCGCATCTCCGCCGCCACGGCGGCCGGCCGCTTCTACGGCATGATGACGCTGGCTCAACTACCGCAAAGGAAACGCGGGCGCGGCTGGTGTCTCCCGGATGCGCGCGTGGTGGACTGGCCCGCGATGCGCTGGCGCGGTCTCTCCGACGACCTCTCGCGGGGGCCGATACCGACGCTGGCGTTTCTCAAGGAACGGATCAGAGCCATCGCAGCCTTCAAAGGCAACCTCTACTCGCTCTATCTCGAGAGCGCGTTTCGCGATCCCCAAGAGCCTTTGGCCTCACCGCAAGACGCCATCACTCCGCGCGAGCTGGCCGATCTGGCCGCGTACGCCGCCCGCTATCACGTGGCGCTGATGCCGGAGCAGGAGACGCTGGGGCACATGCACCGGCTGCTCTCGTACGAGCGTTACGCGGGACTCGCCGAGCTGCCGCACGACTACGTGCTCGCGCCTGCGGTGCCGGGCGCGGAGCAGCTGATGCAGGGTATCGTCGACGACGAAGGCGCGGCGGTGCGCGGCCGCACGCCGTTCTTTCACCTGGGCGGCGACGAGCCGAATCTGGTCGGAAGCGGACGCTCCGCCGATCTCGCCAAGCGCGTGGGGCCCGAGGCGATGTATCTGGGCTACTACACGCCGCTCTTTGCGGCGGTGGCCGCCATGGGCATGCGCCCCGTCGTCTGGGGAGACTTCTTGCTGGCGCACGCCGGCGCCATCGCCAAGCTGCCCAAGAGCGTGGTGGTGGCCAATTGGCACTATGCGGCCGAGGCCTCGTACATCAAGTATCTGGAGCCGTTCGCGAAGGCTCTCCAACGGCTCGCGAGACTGGATGGAAAGCAGCAGCAGTTCGCGTTCCAGGTCTTCGTCCGAGACTGTCACGTTTTCTGCTTCCGCAATCTTATCCAGAATCATTGAAGCTTTGACCTCGTTGAGGGCTTGGTCTCGCTGCGCCTCGCGGAGCTGGCCGAAGTCGAGCTTGCGCATCGCATCGGGCGTCATACCCT
>JAGWST010000406.1 GCA_028869325.1 bacterium
TCCACGCTGCTGGTCTCGACGACGCCGGTCTGGACGGGGATCTACGGCGCGCTCAGCGGCGTGGACCGCCCACGGCACTCGTTCTGGGGGTGGCTGGCGGTCGCGGGCATCGGCGTCTGGTTGGTGGTGGGCAGCGATCGCGCACCGGTGCCGGCGCCCGGCCACGATCTCCTGGGCTGGCTGATGGCCGCCGGCGGCGCCATGGCGATCGGTGCCTACTTTCTGCTGGTGCGCCCCATTCGTTCGCGTTTGGAAGCGCGAGCCGTGGTGACGTGGACCTATCCTGCCGCGGCCTTGGCCATGATCGTAGGGCTGACGGCCTCGCATCAGCAGGCGTGGGGATTCTCGCAGCACGCATGGTTGGGAATCATCGGTATGGCGTTGATCCCGCAGTTGATCGGCCACACCGGTCTCAACGTCTCGCTGCGCCACTTCTCCGCCAGCACCGTCTCCTTCTCGGTGTTGCTCGAGCCGGCGATAACGGCGGTGCTCGCGGTTATCTTCCTGCGGGAGCCGCTTGCCGCCGGCCAGATCGTGGGCGGCGCGGCGCTGCTGGCGGCGCTGGCGATGGTCTTGCACGGCGAGTATCGCCACGCGGACGAGTCGCCGCAGTAGCACGGGACGCCGCGGCCACGGTAGGTTTCGCAGCAATCGAACGCCAAGACGCCCCCGCATGGACGCGCGGGTGCTCGGTCCTACGATGGCGTGAGAATGCGGTATTTGCGGTGCACCGCGAGCGACGGCGTGCGCTGCGCGGCGCAAGTCACCGGCACCGCCGCGACGACACTGCTCTTCGTCCACGGCGCGGGCTCCACCGCAGCAATCTGGGATCCCCAGTTCGGAGCGCTCGGCGGCCGCTTTCGTTGCGCCGCCGTGGAGTTGCGCGGCAACGGCGTCGCGCCGCTGCCGATCAAGCTCTCCTCCATCAGCCGCGAAGGCTTCGCCCGCGACTGCCTGGCCGTCGCCGACGCGCTGAGCGTCGAGCGCTTCCACCTGGTCGGCTGCAGCTTGGGCGGCGTGGTGGGGCTGGAGCTCTGGCGCATGGCGCCGCGGCGTCTGGCGAGCCTCACGCTGCTGGATAGCTTCGCCTGCTATCCGGACGGGGAGGCCGTAGCCGAGCGGATCGTGGGGGCGGTCCTCGAAGCGCCCTCGCTGATCGCCTTTGCAGAGGAGCGGTCGAGCTATCTCCTGCCGCCCGGCGCGCGCTCCCACCGGCGTACCGAGACGGTACAGCAGATGGCACGCAAGGACCGGCGCGCCTATGCGCGCTCCATCGTCGCCGCCTGGACCGGCGACTACCGCGCCATGCTGCCGGAGATCGTGGTGCCGGCGCTGGTGCTCTGGGGGCAGCACGACATCGTCACGCCGTGGCCGCTCTCCCAGGAGCTGGCCGCCGCGATCCCCGGCGCGCACCTCCTCGAGGTTCCCGACGCGGGCCATGTCTCCAACGCCGACGCGCCCGAGTTCGTCAACGCCGCCCTGGAAGCGTTCGTCGCCGCCGTCGCGAATGGGGCCAGATGACCGTTATCAGCATTTCGAGCGAGGTTCTCGACGAGGTCGTGGCGACGCGCCGCGATCTGCACGCCCATCCAGAGCTGGCCTTCGAAGAGGTCCGCACCGCGGGTGTGGTGGAGCGGCGGCTGGCGGCCTTGGGCTACGAGGTGCGAACCGGCATCGCCAAGACCGGGGTCGTGGGCATCCTGCGCAGCGGCAGGCCCGGGCGCACGGTCTTGCTGCGCGCCGATATGGATGCGCTGCCGATCGAAGAGACGAACTCCCTCCCCTTTCGCTCGACCGTCGCCGGGAAGATGCACGCCTGCGGTCACGACACGCACGTCGCCATCCTGCTCGGCGCGGCGCGCGTGCTGATGGAGCGCCGTGCGGAGCTGGCGGGGACGCTCGTGCTCTGCTTTCAGCCCGCCGAAGAGGGCAAAGGCGGTGGACGCGAGATGGTCAACGCGGGCGTCCTCGGAGAGCCGCGGGTCGACGCCGCGTTCGGTCTGCACATCTCCAGTAACTATCCAACCGGCGTCATCGCCTGGCGGCCCGGTCCGTTCTTCGCCTCCAGCGATTCGATCGAGATCACCATCCGCGGCCGCGGCGGCCACGGCGCCTCGCCGCACGAGAGCATCGACCCCATCTTTACGGCCGCGCAGTTCATCACCAGCGTGCAGCAGGTGGTCAGCCGCAACGTCTCCCCCGTCGAGCCCGCCGTCGTGACCATCGGCTCCATCCACGGCGGCACGACGCACAACGTGATCCCGGACAGCGTGCACCTGTTGGGCACCGTGCGCGCCTTCAGCGCCGAGGTGCGCGAGGCGATGTCCGAACGCATCGAGCGCGTGCTGAGCGCCGCCTGCCGCGGCACGGGAGCCGAGTACGACTACGAGTATCTCTGGCGCTACCCGGTGACGGTGAACGACGCCAAGGAGACGGCGCTGGTGGCCGAGGTCGCACGCGATCTCTTCGGCGAGGGGCGCTCGATCCAGGGCGAGCGCACGATGGGCGCGGAGGACTTCTCGTTCTTCCTCGAGCGGGTTCCCGGCTCGTACTTCCTGCTGGGTGCCTCGAGTAGTCCCGAGACCTCAAAGCCGCACCACAACGCCTCGTTCGCCATCGACGAGTGCGCGTTGGAGAGCGGCGTGCAGATGATGGTCGCGCTGGCGTTGGAGGCGCCGCGCCGCAGCTAGCGCTGCCGGCGGAGGCGAGAGTGGAGCGATGCTGATCGCGTCGGTGCTGGTCCTAGCGGCGGGGCTCGCCATCGCCTTCGCGGCACGCCATCGCATGCGGGCGGCAATGGCGGAGAGCACGCGCATTCGCATGCTCTTCGCGCGCTATCTCTCACCCTCGGTGGTCGACGAGCTGCTGGCGCGCAAGGATGCGCGGGCGCTCGAGGGCCGCGCCATCACCGCGACGATCCTCTACGCGCGCATCTGGAACTTCACGCTGCAGCAAGAGCAGTTGGCGCCGGAGCAGACGCTGCAGTACCTCAACGAGTTCTATACCTTGGCGGGCGAGGCGATTCAACGCCATCGCGGCACTATCGACCGCTTCCTGCCGGACGGCATCGTGGCGATCTTCGGCGCCCCGCTCGAGGATCCGCACCAGGAGGAGCATGCCGTGCGCGCCGCCATCGACATCGTGCGCTACGTCTCGGCGATGAGCGCGCGCTGGAGCGAGCAGCGCCGCCGCCCGCTGAAAGTCGGATGCGCCGTCAACACTGGCAAGGTCATCGCGGGCGACACGGGATTCCAAGAGCGCCGCGCCTACACGGCGGTCGGCGCCGAGGTGACGTTCACGGAACGCCTGCAAGAGGTCACCGAGAACATCAACGCTCTGGTGCTGGTCAGCACCTCGACCTTCGAGCCCGTCAGCGAGCTCTTCGCGGCCGTGCCAACCTCCGATCTCCCCTTGCGCGGCCTCAAGCGGCTGGGACGCGCATACGTGATCCGCGGCCTCGCGCGCCACGCCGGCGCAAACGAGCTGCTCCTGCCGCGGCCGCACTCCTTCCGCTCCACAATCGTGCACGAAGGCCCCGCTGCACCGCCCACGCCGGTGCCGGATTCGGAGCCGGCGCCGGATACGCCGTCAGCCGCGACGAGCGGCCTGCCCGCAGCGCTGACGCGCGGCTCGCCCCCCGCCGAGGCACGCGGCTTTTCGCGCGTCGACTCCGCCGCGGCGGAGATACCCGAGCTCCCCGCTCCGATCACCTACGAAGATGACGAGGGGCCGCCGATTTCGCTGCCTCCGGGATGAGACGATACACGTGAACACGGATGGCCCCTGGATCGGCGATCAGCCGCGCCAGGTGATCGAAGGCGTCTGGATCTGGAGCCGGCGCCGCGTTCCGGGAATCCCCATGACGTCGGCATTCGTCCGCGGTGACGACGGTGCATTCGTGGCGATCGATCCGGTGGCGCCGAAGGGCGGTTGGGACGTCGTCGCCGCGATCGGCCGCCCCTCGGCGGTGATCCTGACGACGCACTGGCACGAGCGCGAGAGCTCGACGCTGCGCGCGCGCTTCGGAACGCCGATCTGGGCCGGGCCGCAGCCCGACGGCATCGTCTCGCGGCGCGCGCATCGCCATCTGACCGAGCAGGGGCCGTTGCCCGGCGGCTTTCGTGCGATCCCACTCGGCGGCACCTCGCCGGGCGAATGGGCGCTGCTGCTGGAACGCGCGGGCGGCATCCTCTTCGTGGGCGAGGCGCTGCTCTCGCTCGACGTGGACGACGCACCGTTTGGCCTGGGCATATTCGCGCGCCTGGTCATGCCGTTCGGACCGCCGCAGCCCTACCCGCGGTGGCTGGCACCCGACCCCGCGGCAACCGATCGCGACTTGGAGGCTCTCGCCCGGCTGCGCTTCGAGTACCTGGTCGTCTCGCACGGCTTTCCCTGGCTGATCGGGGCCGATGAGGCCGTTCGCAGAGTGGCGCACAGAGCGCTGACTGCACGTAAGCGGCGATGAACGTTCGGCGCGCGGAGCCTGCGGAGCGGGCGGCAATCCTGGAGTATCTCGAACGCTCCCCCTACGAGAACGCCTTCCTGGCCTGGATCGTCGGTAACGGCGCGCACACCGTGGACGCGCCGCTCTATGCCGCGTGGAACGATGCGTACGTCTGCGGGGTGATCTACCTCGGACCTCAGATCGTCATCTCCGCCCAGGACGATGCGACGCGCATCGCGCTCGCGCAGTCGATGGTGCACACGCACCGTCCGAGCCTCCTGGTCGGCTCCGCCGCCGACGTCGCCTGCGTCGAATCCACCGCCCGCGCGATGTTCGGCGATCCCAGCGCGGTGCGCGGTTTTCAACCCGTCTACGTGCTCACCCCCGAGCGTCTGCGCTCCGCTCCCGGCGCGCGCGTGCGCCGCGCGGAGGCCGCAGACCTCGAGCTGGTCGCCTACCACGCGGCGGCGATGACGGCCGAGGAGCTGGGATTCGACCCACGGCGTGGCGATTTCGGCGCCTTCCGCGATGGAACGCGGCGCAATATCGAGCGCGGCTGGAGCTGGGTCTGGATCGTCGATGGGCAACTCCGCTTCAAGGTCAGCATCGGCGCCGTGACGCCAAAGACGGCGCAGTTGCAGGGTGTCTACACGCCGCCCGAGTATCGCGGGCGCGGCTACGCTTCGGCCGGCCTCCACGCCGTCTGTCAGGCGCTGTTCCAGGAAGGCGGGCGCTCACTCTCGCTCTGCGTCAACGATTTCAATTCGACGGCACGGCGGCTCTACGAACGATTGGGATTCACCCAGCAGGGCGCCCTGCGCACGCTGATCTATCTCCCTCAGAACGCACGGCGCCGGCCGCTGGCGACCTCGAGCTGAAGATATGTCGTGCCGGTAACGCCGCAAGCGCACGGTAAGCCGGCACCGTGACGGTAGCACTCCCCCTTGTGCTGCCACGCGATGCCGGCTGGACGCTATTCTTCCCAACGCCCACGCCAAGATAACCCCTCTGTTTACCAAGCTGCGCAAACTTTACACTGCAAAGTGAATGTCGTCACGGCGCTACGCTCGATCTATCGAGCGAAGACGGCAAGGGCACTCTCGCAGCGCGGCGTTACGGTCCGACCTCCAAGAGATCTCTGCTCTCTCGAGCCTTCCAATGACGCTGCGCCGCGATGCCGCGCCAGCGGCCGTTCGGCTCGATTGCGGCAAGAGCCCGTTGATGCGGCACGATCGCGATCGAGGCGGATCTCGCCGCATGACCGCCATTGCCGACCGCCGCTAGCCGCACCCACGCGGTCTCACGATGCTCCGCGTCCGGTGCGGGAAGGGCGACCCATCCAACCGTCGCGTGCGCCCAGCGGCGCGCGATCGCGCGCGAGTCGACGTACTCGGTGATCTCCACCCATCGGGCGCGCCGCACCGCGTCGTGTACCCGAAAGTGCCTGCCCCCGGCGATGATGCGCGGCGCGTGCAGGGCGACGATTACTGGCACGGCGCTGCGGCGGTGGCGCCTCTCCGGCTCGGGCACGATGCCGATAACGGGAGGGAGCGGCAGCCCGAGCTGCAGGTAAGGCGGCGTGGGAGCATTCTGCAGCGCGGACGCGTCGCCGCTGAGATCCTCAGGCGAGCTCGACGCGGAGGAGAGGAACGGCACGGCGATCGGAAGGCGCCCTGCCAGCGTCAACGCAAGCCCCAAGCCCAGCACGATCGCGACGGCCTCCGCGGCGAGAGTCCCCCAGGTGGCGATGCGGTCGCGCGGCAAGCCTGAGCGATTCCGACCCGGCGAGGGATCGCCGCTTGCCATCGCCTCCGAATCGACATCCGCCTGCAGCAGAATGCGCTCGGGGCCGCCCACGACCATGATGCCAAGGCGGTCTCGGCCAAGCTCGTAGCCGGCGAGCTGCAACGGGACGTCGCGCGATTCGTGCGGTGCAAGCGTGATCGCGCACTTGGGCGCAAGCAACTCTCCAGCGAAGCCGGGAGCGATGCGAAGCGAGAGCGACTCGATGCGCTGCCCACGATTCTCGACGTGCAGAAAGCGGTCGCCAGCGAAGCGCGCGACGATCCGGCGCTGCTGCTCCAGCAGGACGGTGCAGGGACGGCGCTCTCTCAGCTCGTCGCCGACGTAGAGCAGCCAAGACGCGTCGATCCGGTCGCGCGGCAGCGCGGTCCAGCGCTGACCGGCGCGCCGGATTCTGACGTCGAAGCTTGCCCGCTGATGCGCGCCGACAAAGGACAGCGGCGGCTCGAAAGTGACGTCGATCAGATGCTCGAGATCGACCAGCGCGGGCATGCAAATCGTATCGTCCTCGCCATCATTTTGAATGAAGACGCTGACGCGAAGCGACTCCCTGCTTGGCACCTCGAGGGTCTCCGGCGCAACAAGACTCTGCATCGTGTCTCAATGCAGTTCTACCCGTGCGTACCGATGGTACGCAGAGCAGCATCGGCGAGCACATGCTAGCTGCTCGTCGGTACCTCCACCGGCGTCAGCGCGGGAACCGGGGTGATCGTGGCCGGCGCGGGCCCGTAGACCGCCGGAGGCGGAGTCAGGAAGCCTCGGAAACGGGCCGAACCGGTCGGCGTCACGCTTGGCGCCGGCGTCGCTCCGGCCGAGGCACGCCCCGGAGAGGGCGTGGCCGAGGGAGACGCCCTCACCTCGGCCGGGAGGGGCGTCGTCATGAGCTGTAGCGGTGTGGTCTTCGTCACCGGCGACGCATCCGTCGCCCCACGTGACCGTGACGGCGATAGCGCGCCCGCGGCACCGGCGA
>JAGWST010000407.1 GCA_028869325.1 bacterium
CGAAGTTATTCCACCGACCGCGAACGGCCTGCTGCTTCTCGGTGCGAGATCATCCCCCAGGGGAGTCATACAGGCGGAGCATCTCGGCGGTCCAGCGGTCCAGGCCGAAGCGCGCTCTGACGCGCTGGCGCCCGGCGCCGCCGTCCCTCCGTGCCACCGCTCGCTCCAGGGCACGGGCCATGGCCGCTCCATCACGCGGCGGAAACATCGCGACGGTATCGAGACCACCACAGATCTCGCGAACAGCCGGAATGTCGGAGGCCGCGACCGGCAGCCCGCACGCCAGCGCCTCGGTAAGCACCAAGCCAAAGGCCTCACGGTGACTCGGAAAGGCGAGAACGTCCGCCGCCCAGTAGAGCTGTCTCACTTCGGCGACCCTCTCCATCGACAACACCGACGGCAGGCCGCCGAAACGGTCGCGCTCTTCCTGCGTTCCGCCAACCACCAGAAGCCGAAAGCCACGAGCGGACCGCAGCGCCTCGCGCAACGTGGCCCCACCCTTGAGTGGGTCCCGCTCGAAGAAGAGCGCCACCCGCTCATCTCGGGCGATATGGAGGCGCGCCCGGGCTTCGGCGCGTTCCGCGGCAGCCGGCGGACGAAAGTGTCTCGTATCGATGCCGTTCTCGACGACCCGCATGCGCCTAGGCGGCGCGTACCAGGTGACACATTCGTCGGCCAGGCTCTGCGAGACGGCGACGATCGCCTCTACGGGCGCACCGATGACGCGGTACTTGACGAACGCCTTGGCGCGCGCCGCGGGAGAGTGATTATGCCGAACCGAGTGGACGTGCCAGAAGACGCGCGCGCGTGGTGCGCCGCGCAGCGCCTGCAGATCGAAGCGGCTGAAGTGTGCGTGAACGATGTCTGGCCGCAGCCGGCGCAGCCCCTCGACGACCTCTCTCCCGCTGGCCACGAGATTGAGGGTCGCGCCGGCCGCTATCAAATCCTTGGGCCATGTCGCGCCAGGAACTCTGCGCGCGAAGACGACGCAGCGGTCGCCGCGATTCCTCAACGAGGACGCAAGCGACTCCATCGCGGGTATGAAACTTCCGCGCGTCAGGCCGTCGTAGTGTATCACCTGACAGATCGTGCGCGCGCTCATCCGGCCTTACCTACCCGTGATCCGCCGGCAGTATATTTCATCATCCAACGACGCGTATGTCTCTCTCCAGACCTGCAAGAGGGTGCTTCTCATCCTAGCAGGCGCTTCGCGTAGCCGGACACAACGATTTGTCCTACCTCTGCGGCACAAAGGTCCCAACGGGTTACGCCGGACGGCCCAGGAAACATGCCGCGAGTCACTGTTAGAATGAGACGTAGATGGTTAGAGCCCGGGAGCAGATCGCCGGCGTTCGGCGCCCCCACAGCCGGCTCGATATGACGCGCCTGTGGGGGCTGGCGCTCGTCGTTCTGGCCGCCGCGCTCATCGGCGTCTATCGTGTGCATCATGACCGGGCGATCTGGACGCCTGACGGCGCGATCTATCTCCGCCTGACGCTGCAGGATAGAGGCGCACCGGAGCGCATCGCGCGGGATGAAGCCAACCGGTTCATGCGGACGACCGCGGAGGTGCGAAATCCAAAGAGCCGCGGCTTTTACGATGACCAGCCCCCGCTATATTATCGACAGCAGTTCGCGCTATTTCAAAATCGCCCGATCTATCCCGCGCTCGCCGCGGCGCTCTATCCGCGCTTCGGGCCCGGTGCGCTCAAGATCGTCAGCGGGCTGGCGTACGTGCTTGCCGTACCGCTCGTCTACATCGTCCTAGCCGGGCTGGTCACGCCTTGGATTGCGGCGCTAGGCGCGCTGGGATTTGCCACGGCGCCGGCCGTCCTGGAGGTCGCCGGACTCGCGATGACCGACGAGCTCGCGCTGCTCTTTTGGGTGGCGGCTCTCGGCACTCTCCTCGCCTACCTACGAGCGCCGCGTCTGCTCGCCCTTGCGGCATTCGTCGTCGCTGCGCTCGCGCTAACGTTTACCCGTCCGGCGGCCTATCTCCCGTTCGGCGCGGCGGCGGGAGCCTACCTCGCCGCGACACCGCGCTCGGCGCAGCGTATCGCCGCGCGCCGGGCGGCCGTCGCGGCACTCGCGTGCGGAATCTTGTTTCTGGCATACGACCACGCCACGCACGGCGCGGGCCTCGCAACGCAGTTGCGCTGGCAATACGCATGGCAGCAGCAGACGCACGGGTCGTTTGCCGGTCACGGCTTCGCAGCGTGGTGGCTCTTGTCGGTCGTTGGCGCTGTGGCCACGGAGCTCGTCCTCGACGTGTATAAGAACGCTGCGCTCTTCGTCGTCGTACTTGCCGCGTTCGGCATTCTGCTCGCCCGGCGCTCGATCGTCGTTCCAGTCGCCGTCGGCGCAGCGATTGCCACGCTGGTCCCGCTCGTCGTAAACCCGCTGGAGGTGCAACGCACCGTGACCCTCCCGCTGACGCCGTTGGTCGTGATTCTCGCAACGCTGGCGCTGGGATCGCTGGCGAAGACGTACGCCGCGTCGCGCGCGCCGCGAAGCGAGTCTGACGCCGCATCGCCCTGACCCTAACTAGCGCGCGGCCCACCATGTTCCGGCCGCATCGTGCGTGAGGACGTCGTAGTGGCTTCGAAGAAACGCAAGCAGCTCCGGCGAGCGTTCATCGACGATGCCCTGGTACTCGCTCTCGATGAAGATGTACACCGGCCTATGACGGCGGAGCTCATCGCGGAGCGAGAGCCATTGCTCGGGCAGAAGCATCATGGGTGCCCAGCCGTTCAGCGAAATGGCCTGCTCCCGATGAGCAAAGCGGTAGTAGATCGGGTCTCCGATCACGTAGATGGCTCCGCGACGGGTGAGCGGGCCGTTCAAGAACGCCGTCTCGTCTCTTGCCTGCCGATACCCGGAGCTCGTGCGGAACTGATAGGCACTGCGGTCCGCGCGAGTCAAGTCGAAGCCCGAACGCGAGAACCCCTCGATTTTGGCTGCGGCTTTCACGCCGATGAGCGAGAACGCCAGCGCGAGACCGGTCACCAGGATCACGCGCCGATTCGCGAGCTGGCCGCGTGCCGGCTCAGCCGCGGACGAGGCTAGGAGGCGCTCCACTCCGGATGCCGCGAGGATGCCGAAGGGCACGAGGAGGAGCAGGAACTGGTAGGGCCACCAGGATTGGCGCTGCAGCGCGATGGTGATCGACCCGAAGACGATCCATACGACGAGCGCTAAAGAAAAGGGGCGCGGCCGGCGCCACTCGGCGACGAAAGCCAGTGTTCCAAGTAACACGATCGGCGCAAAGTAGCCCACGAACCAGTAGCCTGAGTAAAAAAGCCGTGCGATGCTCGGGTGCGGGAGTCGAGCCACGATCTCCGGGGGATAGACGAAAAACGTCTCGGAGAGGAGCCTGGCCCCGATGTGCGGCGCGAAAGCGGCCCACAACGCCAGCAGCGGCAAGAGAAGCCCGGCCAGGAGTGCGGCTATCGTGGAAGGCCAAGCAGACCTCGGCAACTTGGCATCGCGATCCCCGGCGAGCAGTACAACGCTCCAGATAGCGAGGACGACGGGCAGGTACATCAGCTTCAGCAAGAGGACGGCGGCTCCCGCGATCCCCGCCGCGAGCAGATACCACACGCGCCGCGCGCCGCGCGACGCGTTGCCCGTCACTGCCAGCCAGAGCGTGACGAAGAGCGCCACACCCGCGAGCATCTCGACCTGCGTGAAGGTCGGCTCCGTGCCGATGGCATAGTACGATCCCACGATCATAAGCGGCGCCGCCGCGCTTGCCCAGCGTGATGCGAGATACGAAGAGAGTACTCTCTGAAGAAGCACGGAGAACCCGAGCAGCACGAGTAGCTCGAGGAGGTGCACGCCAAACTCCGAGAACCCAAAGAGCGACCCCGCGGCGAGATAGAAGAGATAGATGCCGGGCTGTTTGAGGTCCCAGAAATCGCGGTAGAGCAGCCCCCCCGCATGCAATTTGGCGGCTCCCACGGCGAAGAGCGCTTGATCGCCGGCAAATGGGTAGTTCAGGGTCGCCACGCCGATGAGTGCGATCCCCGCCAGAGCGGCCAGCTCCGGCCAGGGCAGCACACCGAGGGGCCGCCGCTGAGCTCGGACCGCAGGCTCCTTGGATGGCGCTCGCTGCCAAGCGATCTCGTCACGCAACGCTAGCTGCTCCGGCGCACGAGCAAACGCACCTCGGAGCCGTAGAATGGCTGTCTTTCGAGGGTGCGGTAGTGCCTGCTGACGTAGCTCTCGAGCACTCCGCACCCATAGTCGAGATGCCATTCCTGGCAAGACGTGGTCATCGTGACGAGCCAAAGGGTCCGGCGGTCGCCCGGCACGCGTGCCAGAGCGGCGACAATCTGCGCATCATTGCGCAAGACAAGGTCATCGACGTCGTACCCTTTGAAGTCGATGGGCCTCGGAATCGCGACGATCTCATTCGACCCTCTGTAGTAGTAGTCCAACGGTAGCGCCTCCCAAGGCTCGAAGACGAGAATGGGCTGCCCTTGCTTCACGTGCCGATCGAGATACGCCGCGACGCGCCTCCAATCGCCGGGCTTCGCACCGTGGCGGTACGAGAGGAACAGAGTCAACACACTCGCCGCGAGAATCGTCAGACCTACCGCGCGCACGGCTCGCGTCCGCGCCGGCTCGCGAAAACACGTGAGAAGCGCGAAGGGCGTCAGGAGCGCGGGTACCAGGAGCAACGCCCCGTGGCGATAGAGCACGTGCATCTTGCCGACGTAGACTGCCACGGCGAATATGAAAAAGGCGGCGGCGAAGAGCGCGGGAATCAAGAGCTGGCCAGAGTCCGTCCGGTAACGCCGCAGCAGATACGCGCCGACAATGGCCGAGATTGCGATGCCGGCGTACAGTTCTTTGTGATGCGGCACGATGGTAAGTGGAAGGATGTATTGGAGAAAGATCTCGGCCAGGATCTTGATCGACGCCAACAGAGAGTTTGGATACGTAAAAGAGCCGCGGAAGTTGGCCATCTGCCAGGGGATCACGATCATCATCGGGAGGAATGCCAGCGCCACCAACACCTGGGTAATGACGTAACGGCGGAGCCCCTCCCAATAGCGTAATCCACAGAGCAGCACGCCCTGTGCGAGAATCAGAAAGAGCATATAGTACTCGGTGTATAGGGATGCTGCGCAGAGAGCACCATAGACAGCAAGGGCGCGTCGCGAAGGACGCTGGGCGAGGAAGGCGTCGAAAAATGTGATCAGGAGAAGAGCCGAGAGCAACATCAACAGTGCGTACAGGCGTATCTCAACGGCCATAGCGATCACGAATGGGTTGAGCGCGAACGCAAAGAGCACCCATGATCGCCGGACGCCGGGCATATAGCGGTCCATCAGACGTGGAACCATCAATACGGTGATCGCCGCGCAGATCACGGAGAAGAGAGACGCCACCATGTGGCTTTGACCTAAAACCCGCCAGAGCGCCATCGCGACGAAGTAGAGCGGGGCGTTCTGCTCGAAGAAGATCGCCTCGTGCAAGGCATACGCGGCACCGTACGCCGTGCTGTGCAGCGTGTAAGCGTCTTCTTGGTTGATATTGAGGATAAAGGAAAGCGGAATCGTGAGGGCGAGCTGAACAACCACCGCGATCAAGATCAGACGATCGCTACGGCCAGCCGCATGGACCGGCCTGACCCACTCGCGGGTCGGGATAACGCGGCCGCTCTTCACCGACGGTCGTTGCCTTTCATATCCGCCATCATCCTACCCGGAATTCCGGCGCCGAGACCGGCGGAGGTCCTCCCAGCTCTGAGAAAAAGGTCCGGGTTAGTGGCCGGCGTCGCCGGCTGCGCTGGGCGACCGTCGGCACCTCTGGGGCCCGTGTGACGCGGTCTCCGAGCGGCGCACGCGCCCCAACAGGCGCCAAAGAAGGCGCCAGCATTGCCATAGCGCCAGGCTCAGTGAGATGTGATCGCGCCTTCCATCGATGATGACGATACCCGGTCCCAGCGTCAGCGTGTGCAGTCCGCGCATATACGGCGCCAGCGGGCGTAGGGTACGGACCGGAACCTCTTCGTAGGTTGACTCATCCAGCGAGACGATCCGGTGGACGACCAAGGCGCCTCCGTAAGAGTCGCCGCAGTCCTGCGCGGGGCGATAGAGCGCACCGTTATGCTCAAAGATTCCCCCCGCCGGCCGTGCCGACCGGACGTCGGTCTTGATGGGATTTGCGCGATGCGGTCGCCAGAGGCCGAGCGGGTCATTGGAGACGTACGCGTACAGATGCAGGTTGCTTCCGGTCGATCGCTGCGTACAGAACAGCCACCACTTTCCGTCGTGCCGAAAAATCGTGCTGTCACAGGCATCGAGGTCTTCAAGCAGCGTCTTGTGATACCGCCAGGTACCGTCCGCAGCGATCGCGTACGCATCGACACGACCCGCCGCGTTGCTCTCGGGTACCGCATAGGTCGCACCATCGTGCTCGAAGATGAATGGATAGGAAAGATGCGATCCGTTTGAGAGCACGACTCTGGTCGACGCGACGCGCGCGTCCGGTGTGAGCTCGAGCTCCTCGATCACGCCGGTTCGAGAGCCGCGCGGCATCCCCTCGCAGAGCACGTACTCGCGATCCCCGGAGCGCAAGTAGAACGGATCGGCATAGAATGGCCGGCGCTCCTGCGGATGCAGCCAGCGCACGTCGCCCAGTCTGCCGGACTCTACCACGTCCGCCGGCTCCGCGCGCGAGATGCCGATATCCCACGATGTATCGACGAAGAAGAGTCTGCCGGCAAATTGAAGGAGATGCAGCGCACAGAGCCACGAAAAACGCAGTACCTCGCCAAGCCCCACCCTCTCGTTCGGGGACTCCGATTGGGTGGCGCCACGATAGCGGCTTGCGTCTTCGTGCCCGAGCCCTTCGATGAACGTCCGCAACCACACGCAGTAGGTATCAGCCGCCATGCGCAGCGTCTTATCGTAGCTGTAGTTGAAGAGAAACCTCCCCCAGCGCAACGTGCGCGTGATTCCCGTGCGGTCGATCAGACGCAACTCGGCTTCCACGGTCGGCGACCCGGAGAGAATCTGCCCGAAGAAGGGCAGCCCTCCGCGCGCGTCTGCGGAGCGATAGACCGTGCCGTGGTGCGCCGTGACGGGGCGCCGCGCACGCGGGACGTCGCGCAGGTCCACGATCAGATCGGCCGCAGGCAGGCCCTCGTCACCGATTTCGGCGATAGACGGTGTGCCCGCGAGCGGGGCGCGCGCGAGCATTCCTCGATGCCACAACACCGTCGCGAGTCGCTCCGCAACCGTCAGCCGCCGCGGCCCGTTCGGGATCGCAACGACCGTGAGATGGACATTGGGGCACGTCCGCAGCGTCTCGAGGCAACGCGCGTCCCAGGGCCTGGCCTCCGGTCCATCAACGACGGCCAGAACGCGAAGAGTCATACGCCAAGGGTACAAGACTTAGGCGGGCGGGGCTAGAGCCGGGGGGGCGCGCAAGGTCGGGCTGTTAGGAATCGGTGTCCTACCCCGAAAGTCCTAACGCCTGGCAAGGATGGACTCACCGTGACGCTCCTCGCCTCGGCGCTTACGGCGCTGGTCGTCCTCGGAGGGCTCTCCCGATTCGAGCACCGCTCACGGGCGTGGCGGGCTGGCTGGTGGACGATCGTCTCCGTGCTCACGCTCTTCTTCTTGTCACACGTGGCCCGAACCGTGCTGGCGAACTTTGCGCACCCACCCTATTGGGACTTCCACGCCTTTTGGCTGTACGGCCGTACGGCGCTCTTGTTCCACAACGTCTACGACCCGGCCAACATACGGCACGTGAGCGACACCCCTCTGCCGGGGGTCTTGATGATCGGGTTTCCCTATCCGCCGCCTGCCATCTTGCTCGTGTTGCCAATGGCCCTCTTCACGGATCCCCGCGCATCCCTTACCGTGTGGTACGGTATGCATTTTCTCGCACTCGCGCTCGTCGTGGTGCTGC
>JAGWST010000408.1 GCA_028869325.1 bacterium
CTCCGACGTGCAGCGGCACGCGCAACGCGGCGACCGCGGCAGTGACGGCGGCGATGCCGAATGCGGCGCAACCGGCATAGAAGCCGTCGGCGAGCGCGACGCCCAGCCCCGAAAAGACGCCCACGATCCAACCGTGCTCCAGCGCGCGGCGCATGCAGAGCACGCTCATCGGTCCCACGGGGGCGGCGATCAAGATACCGAGGACGGCACCCTTGAAAAAGAGAGGCATGGCGGCGAACCCTTCAACGACGCGCGGCGACACGAGCGCCCGCCCTGGGCGGGCACGGCGTCATTGTCGCTGTCGGAGGGTCTCGTCGTGGCTCATTGGTGCTACAATGCTACCAAAACGCCCCCGGCCGCCGCAAGCCTCGGCCGGCCTCGGGCTACAGGAGTACCACCGCCATGGCGTCCCTTGCCGATCGTCAGTGCGTACCGTGCCGGGGCGGCGTCCCGCCGATGCCGCCGGAGCAAGTCGAGCTCCACCTTCGTCAGCTCAGGGGCTGGGAGGCGCCGGGCGATACGCAACTCTGCAAGACCTTCCACTTTGCGAACTTCAAGATGGCGCTGGCGTTCGTGGACGCCGTGGGCGCGATGGCCGAGGAGCAGGCTCATCACCCCGACATCTACCTCGCCTGGGGCGTCGTGCGCGTCGAGATCTGGACCCACAAGATCGACGGCCTCACCGAGAGCGACTTCATCTTTGCGGCGAAGTGCGATCGCATCTTCGACGCAAAGTTCGCCGCGGCGGCGAGCAAGCACTAGCCGACGAGGCGCTGAAAACGGTCGCGGAACGCCTCGGCCGTGAGCGAGGTGTAGGCGGCGATGCGCGCCAGCCGCGGCTCCTCGAAGTCCTCCGGCTCCAAGCGAATCATGTACGAGCGCGCGACCTCGTATGACTCCGTCGTCACGTCGACCATGCGCACGCGCACGCGCCCCGTGGCGGGGTCCTGCAGATCCTCCAGACGGACCGGCGTCACCCGGCCGCCCGTGATCGCGATCAGCGCACCCGAGCCCCCGCCCAGCAGATAACGCACGGCTCCGTAGCCCAACGTGCGCGTGTACTCGACGTCGAAGGGCACGGGCTTGGCGCAGCGCAGCTCGTAGCCGATGTCTTTGGTGACCACGGTGGTCGAGACACCGATCCCCTCCAGCGCCACGCGCACCCGCTCGCGCAGCAGCGCGCCGATCGGTATCTCGGCCAAGCGCACGTGGCCGTAGGCATCGCGCGAGGTCTGGCCGATCCCCGAGAGGGTCTCCTCGTCGAGCCGCTCGGCGATCCCCTCGGCGACCACCGCCACTCCGTCGTCGTGGCCGGCGGCCTTGCGCTTGACGATGGAGCCGACGATGGTGTCGACGACGCGATCGAGATCGATCTTCTGGCCGCCGAACTCCTCGGGGATGACGGCCAGCGTGGCGCCAGCCGCCTTGCACATGCCCAGCGCCAGTGCCCCTGACTTGCGCCCCATCGAGATGGCGAGGTACCAGCGATCGGTCGTGCGCGCATCCTCCATCAGCGACTCGACGATCGACGTGCCGACGGCGCGCGCCGTCTCGAAGCCGAAGGTCGGCGCGTTCTCGGGGAGCGGCAGATCGTTGTCAATGGTCTTCGGAACGGTCACCACGCCGATCCGTCCACGCGTGCGCTCGGCGATCTTGGCCGCTCCATAGGTGGTATCGTCGCCGCCGATGCACATCAGATAGCGAACGCCGAGTAGCGTCAGCGCGCGGACGGCACGGTCGAGATCGCCGTCGTTCTTGGCGGGATTCGTGCGCGACGTCCGCAGGATCGAGCCGCCCGTGAAGTGGATGCGGCTGACGTCTTCGATCTCCAGCTCCGTGGCGTGCGAGGTCTCTCCGGCCACCAGCCACTTGTAGCCGTCGCGCAGACCCAGCACGCGCAGCCCGGAGTTGATCGCCTCGATGGTGGCCGAGGCGATGACCCCGTTGATGCCCGGCGCCGGACCGCCGCCGACGAGGATGGCAAGCGTCTCACGTTCCATATCGTGCAGGGGTCTGCGACGCTCCGGCGTCTTGGCCCTCCAGCCAGCGGCGGTGCGCTGAAACGGCGCGGGAATCGGCTCGGAAGCGGGTAACAATGCGGGATAGGAAGGGGGCCGGCGCATGAAGCAGCGTCCGCTTGGGAGGCAAGGCCTGACCGTCTCGGAGCTTGGCCTCGGCTGCATGGGCATGTCCGAGTTCTACGGGCGCGCCGACGAACGTGAGTCGCTCGCCACGATCCAACGCGCCATCGAGCTGGGCATCACGTTCATCGACACGGCCGACTTGTACGGTGCCGGTGCGAACGAGGAGCTGGTGGGTAAGGCGATTCGGAGTCACCGCGAGCGTGTCGTGCTGGCAACGAAGTTCGGCAACGTGCGGCGTGCCGGCGACCCCAGCTATCGCAAGATCGACGGCAGCCCCGCATACGTGCGTCAGGCCTGCGAGGCCTCGTTGAAGCGCCTGGGCGTCGATCACATCGATCTCTACTTCCAGCATCGCGTCGATCCCGGCACGCCGATCGAGGAGACGGCCGGCGCGATGGCGGAGCTGGTGAAAGCGGGAAAAGTTCGCTATCTTGGCCTCTCGGAGGCCGCGCCAGCGACGATTCGGCGCGCACACGCCGTCGCGCCGATCTCGGCGCTGCAAACGGAGTACTCCCTCTTCAGCCGCGACGTGGAGAGCGAGATTCTCCCCACCCTGCGCGCGCTCGGCATTGGCTTCGTTGCCTACAGTCCGTTGGGCCGCGGCTTTCTCTCGGGACGCTTCAAGAGCCTGGACGATCTGGATGCGGACGATTTCCGGCGCAGCTCGCCGCGCTTCCAAGGCGCGAACTTCGCTAAGAATCTGGAGCTCGTCGACCACCTCGAGGCGCTTGCCCGCCGTAAGGGCGTGACGACGGGCCAGTTGGCGCTCGCATGGCTGCTGGCGCAGGGCGGCGATATCGTGCCGATTCCCGGCACCAAGCGGCGCGCGTACGTCGAGGAGAACGCGGCCGCCGTGGAGGTCGCGATGACCGCGGACGAGCTGGCGCGCATCGACGAGCTCACCCCGCGCGGCTCCGTCGCCGGCGAGCGTTACGCACCCGCGGCGATGGCCGCGGTCAACCGCTAGCCGCCGTTGATGTCGAGGTAGAGCTCCGTCGCCATCGCCACCACGAAGCCCACCGTGACCATGCTGCTGGTGAGCACGGTCAGGCCGGCGCGCTTGAGCACGCTCCAGAGCTCGCCGATGACGAA
>JAGWST010000033.1 GCA_028869325.1 bacterium
CCCCGGCTCTAGAGGAGTTCAGGGTGGCCGACATCCCTCGCCCGGTCGTATCGCAGGCGAATATCCCGAGCGCGGAGCAGTTCGAGCGTATCGTCGGCGACTACGAGCGGCGCCTCTTCGGCTTTGCCTTGCGGATGACGGGCAATCGTGAGGACGCCGAAGAGATCGTCCAAGACGCCTTTGTCCGCGCCTACCGAGCCCTTGCCAAGATGCCTTCCGAGAGCCGCGCGGAGCTCAAGCTCCAGCCGTGGCTCTATACCATCACGTTGAACGTCACGAGGAACCGGCTGCGCTCGAAGAAGCCGACGAACGTCGCGCTCGACTCGCTGGCCGATCCCGATGCGCTCCTCCATCAAAACAACCTCTCCGCCGAGGAGACGCCCGAGCAGATCCTCGAGCGGTCCGACGACATGGCCCTGGTGGAGCGCGCCTTGCTCGATCTCCCCGTGCACCTGCGTGCCGCGGCGACGCTGCGCTTCATCGAGGGCCGCTCGCACCCCGAGATCGCCGAGATTCTCCACCAACCGATCGGCACGGTCAAGAGCCACGTTCATCGTGCCGTACGGATCCTGCGCCGCGTCCTTGGTCCGCAGGTCGGCCGTTTCATCCACGAAGGAGATGCCGCACATGCGCTGCCGTGACGTCGAGGCCTGCTGGGACGACATGCGCTGCGGACAGGAGCCCCGGCGTCAGGATGTCTTGGCGCACCTGCGCGCGTGCCCCGACTGTCAAGCCGTCTACGCGGAGTTCGAGGGAGTTGCCTACTGCCTCTCGTGCCTGCCCGTCGTCCAGCCGCCGCAATCGTTGCTGCCGCGCATCATGGAGCACATCAGGGAGCAGTGCGAGCAGGTTCGACAGACCGTCATGCTGGCCACGCTCTCCTCGGCGATGGGCACGCTGCACGTCGGCTACCGCGATCGCGGCATCGTCTTCCTGCGCCTCGACCGGGGGGAGGGCCTCTGTGGCGCCCTGACCGCGCTGGAGCGGCGGCTGCACGCCCCGGCGGTGCCTACCCAGGAGGCAATCCCGCCGTGGATCGTTGCGGCGATCGAGGCTTTCTTTGCCGCGGGGCGCACGGCCAATGCCCCCGTCGACTTGAGCGATCTCACGGATTTCGAGCGAGCGGTGCTCTCCGCGGTGGCCCAGATCCCCTGCGGTGAGGTGCGCTCGTACGGATGGCTAGCGAGAACGGTCGGCAAGCCGAATGCGGCGCGCGCCGTCGCTCAGGCGTTGGCCAACAATCCGATTGCGCTCCTCGTGCCCTGCCACCGGGTGATCGACTGCCGGGGAAGGCTCAACCGCTATCTCTACGGCGTGGAGATGAAGCGCCGCCTTCTCGCGATGGAAGGCTATCGCGAAGAGGAGACATCGGTCGGCGTGCGAACCTCCTGATCCATAACAGGTCCGCGGTTCCTTCAGAGACGAGACGAAACGAAGGTTAACAGCCGGACGGAGGAGGTGATCATCGTTACGAGTGACAGTAGTTCCTCAACCGCGCAGTCCACGATGATCGGAGGGCTGCGCCTCTAGCGCACCAACGTTGATCGCCCTTCGCCGGCCCCGCGTGGCCGGCTTCTTTTTTGCCACCGCTCGCACGATAATGGTACAGTCATGCGCATTGTGATCTACGGTTTCGAGCCCTTCGGAGGCGAAGCCATCAACCCGGCCCAACTGGTCGCCCGTGCCTTGGACGGCGCGCGCCTGGGCGAAGGGATCGTGGCCGCTCACGTGCTGCCGGTCGAGACCCGCTCGCTGCGGGCGCGCCTGGAGCAGATACTGGCCGTCGAGCGCCCCCAGGTGATCCTGGGGCTTGGGCTCGCCGGAGGGCGGACGGCGCTGGCCGTCGAGCGCCTGGCCATCAACGTGCTCGACTCGCGTGTTCCTGACAATCAGGGCTACCAGGCGCAAGGAGAACCCGTCCGCGAGGACGGCCCGGCGGCGCTCTTCAGCACGCTGCCGCTGGACGAAATCACCGGGCGCTGGCGGGCCTCCGCCCTTCCCGGTTACCGCTCCGATTCGGCGGGGACGTTCTGCTGCAACCAGGCGCTCTACGAGACGCTGTGGTGGGCCGAGGCCCAGCAGGGGGTGGAGATCGCCACCGGCTTCGTCCACCTGCCCTACCTTCCCGGTCAGGCGGCGGAGCACAATCCGGCGGAGACACCGAGCATGGCCCTGGAGACGATGCGCAAAGGCGTGGAGCTGGCGCTGGAGAGCATCATTTCCGTCGCGCAACGGCGCGGCGACGCGGATGCGACGGCTGCGGAGGAGGCCAAGCGTACGCGGGGCGAACTTTGGATACCGCGCGGTCGGTAGAGAACCGCCTCTCTCAGCCAGCCGAACTGAAAGCGCTTCGTGACAACGGCAGACCCAAGACTCGCCGCGATCCCCGATACGCACGGGCACGCGAAGGGTGAACATCGACCTTATGCTGAGGAGCGTCCGATCGCTTATACAGCTCGGATGCTCTTCCAGTGGTTCTACCATGCCTCCAGGCGCGGCTCGCCGCGTTTTCTGATGGTGGCGGACCACATGAACTACCTCACCTTCGAGGACCCGGCCGCGGTCAATCTCTGCCGGCGCGCCCTGAAACTGGCGCTGGCAGGGGACCACTACGGCGCGGCAGAGACCGCCAATGTCACCTATCCGGTGGCCGAGGCCGTCGGCGCCGCACTGCGCCGCGGTTTCCGCTTCTCGATCGGCGCGGAGGTCGACAATGACCCCCGCAACCGCCCCGATGCACAGAACATCGTCGAGGCGATGCGCCCCGATGGCCTCGTCCGCAGCGTCCACTTCGTGCCGATCACCCACCCGGAGCACGGCGAAGGCTGGATGTGGCCCTTCGACAACCCCGAGTTCAAGGATCTCTACCTTCACGTCGGGGTCGAGCAGACGTGGGAGCTCTACGCGAGCGCGGTGGTCGATGCCGTGGAGAAGCTGCCCGGCAACATCCTGGGCCACTTCTTCGTGCCGGGCAAGTTCGGCTTCTGGCCCTCGGACGCCAAGCTCGAAGAGTACGAGGATCGCGTGATCGCCGCATGCCGGCAGCGCGGCATGGCCATCGAGTTCAACACGCGCGTGCTCTACAAGAGCGACGATCCCGCGCTCGTCGAGCGCTGGCTCGCTGCGCACCGCCGGCTGCTGCGCAAGGCAAAGGCGGCGGATGTCGGCATCGCCGTCGGCTCCGATGCCCACAGTCCGATGCACCAGGGTGCGGCCTTCGAGCGCGTGCTGGCGATGCTGGACGAGCTGGGGATCAACGAGCTCGTCTTCCCCGTCGCCGGCCGGCTCGCGCGCGTCGCCCTCAAGGCGAGTGAAGAGCTGATCGCGGCGGTGGCGCAGCCCGTGACGCCGCGGCCCGGCTCCAGCATCACGGGGCTTGGCCGCAAGGAGCTCGGGCTTCCGGAGGAGCCCGAGGTTTCGATCGCCAGCCGCAATGAGGAGGCGCGTGCCGCGCGCCGCCGTGGCGGCCGCGTCGCTCGCGCCACGCGCGAGCGCCCCTCCA
>JAGWST010000034.1 GCA_028869325.1 bacterium
ACGTCTCGGTCGAGGGCTCGCTCGTGCACTCGATGTCCCGTGAGGGAGGCTTCCCGAAGCATGTGGACGTCATCGGCGCGGTGCGAAAAGCCCTCGGAGGCGCCGGCCCCGCCTGACCGCGCGTCATACTTTGAGGATGATGACCGCGGACACTTTCGGCCGTCCGCTGCGCGACCTGCGCGTCAGCGTGACCGACCGGTGCAACTTCCGCTGCGTCTACTGCATGCCCAAGGAGGTCTTCGGGCCGGATTTCCAGTTTCTGCCGCAGCGCGAGGTCTTGACATTCGAGGAGATCGCCAGACTGACGCGCCTCTTCGTCGCGCTGGGCGTCGAGAAGGTTCGTTTGACGGGCGGCGAGCCGCTGGTACGGCGCGACCTTCACCTCCTGGTCGAGAAGATCGCCGCCATCGAGGGCGTGCGCGACCTCACGTTGACGACCAACGGCTCCCTGTTGGCAAAGCACGCCGCGGCGCTGGCGGCCGCCGGGCTGCGGCGCGTGACGGTGAGCCTGGATTCCTTGGACGACGGCGTCTTCCGCGCGATGAACGACGTGAACTTTCCCGTGGCGCGCGTGCTGGAGGGCATTGAGGCGGCGCACGCGGCCGGGTTGAGGCCGATCAAGATCAACATGGTGGTCAAGCGCGGAATGAACGAAGGCTCCGTGGTGGAGATGGCGCGCCGCTTCCGCGGTACGGGCGACGTCCTGCGCTTCATCGAGTACATGGACGTTGGCAATAGCAACGGCTGGCGCATGGACGACGTGGTGCCGGCAGCAGAGATCGTGCGCAGCATCGGCGAGGTCTTTCCGCTCGAGCCGCTCGAGGCCAACTACGCCGGCGAAGTGGCGCAGCGGTACCGCTATCGCGACGGTGCAGGCGAGATCGGCGTGATCGCCTCGGTGACGCAGCCCTTCTGTCGAGCCTGCACGCGCGCACGCCTCTCCGCGGAGGGAAGGCTCTACACGTGCCTCTTCGCGACGCACGGTCACGATCTGAAGGTGCTGTTGCGCGGCGGAGCAAGCGACGATGAGATCGCGCAGGAGCTGCGCGGCATCTGGCAGCGGCGCAGCGACCGCTACTCGGAGCTCCGTACCTCGGCGACGCCCGGCGCGCCGAAGGTCGAGATGTCGCACATTGGCGGTTAGACGCGCGTAGAACTGGAGGCCGCCAGATCGGCGGCCATCGAGTGCAGCGTTCGGCGATCGATCTTGCCGGCACTCGAGAGGGGAAGCTCGTCCAGGAACCAGATGCGCCGGGGGTGGGCGAATGCCGGGGCATGCTCGAGCACGTGGCGCTTGAGGCGTTCCTCGAGTTGCGGGGCGGGCGGCTCCCGGGCGACGACGAAGGCGACGGGAACCTCGCCCTTGACGGCGTGCTCCAGTGCGACCACGGCGACGTCGGCGACGGAGGGATGGCGCCGGAGCACGTCTTCCACTTCTTTGGGGAAGACGTTCTCGCCGCCGGTGATGATCATGTCGTCGGCGCGCCCGACGATGAGGTAGCGGCCGTCGTCGCCGCGCCTGGCAAGATCTCGCGTCCGGTACCAGCGGCCCTCGAGCCCGCTCTCGCTCGCGGCGGGGTCTTTGTAATAGGAGACGATCACGCCGGGATTGCGCACCCGCAGCTCGCCGGTCTCGCCCGCTGCGCACGGCGAGCCGTCGGTGCGTAGGATCGCCAGTTCCGTTCCGGCCACCGGAAGCAAGCCCGCCCGGTGGTCGCGCGGCTGGACCAGCGTCACGGGCCCGCCCTCGGTCGAACCGTACGACTCGCTGATGGCCGCGTGATTGAAGAAGCGATCGACGTTGCGCGCAATCTCTGGACTGACGCCGGCCGATCCGATGCAGCAGAAGCGAATCGAGGAGACATCGTAGCGCTCGAAGAGCTCGGGGCGGGCGAAGATCATGTTGTAGATGGCGGGGACGCCCGTGGTGCAGGTTGGGCGGTAGCGCTCGATCGCGCGCACGTAGGCCTCCGGCTCGAATTGCGCGAGCAAGACCACCGAGCCGCCGACGTAGAGCATCGGCTTGATCCCCGAGACCATGGCGTTCTTGTGGGAGAGTGGGGCGGCTACCAAGGCGCGATCCGAGCGGGCGTAGCCGCGCGCGCTTACCACCGCGCCGACGTTCCAACGCTGACCGCCGTGGGTCAAGAGACATCCCTTGGGTACGCCCGTCGAGCCCGACGTATACGGTTGGAAGGCGATCGCGTCATCGGCGATCGGCACGTCGAGCGGTGCCTCGCCGGCGCGCGCGATCCAGGGCTCGTAGTCGATGACTTGTATGCCGCCCGCGCTCCGAGCGGTCCGCCCCCCGGTGAGACGCTCCACCCAGCAGACCAGCACACCAACCTGCGGCGCGCGCTCTACCAAGCGCGCCGCGCGCGCCGACTGATTTGGCGAGCAGATCAGCACCGCCGCGTCGCTGTGGCCCAGGATGTGGGCGACGGAGTCGTCCGCCAAGCGCGGATTGACCGGCACGGCCACGGCTCCCAGGCGAAAGACCCCGAAGCAAGACTCGATGTAGGCGATGTGGTTGTCGAAGAGCAGCGCGACGCGCTGCCCACGCGCTACGCCAAGCGAACGCAGCGCATCGGCCACGCGGTTGGCGCGGCGATCGAGCTCGCCGTAGGTGAGCGTGCGATCGTCTTGATAGAGCGCGACCTTCTCCGGCTCGCGCGCCACGGCGCGATCGAAGAGGTACCCCATCCCCGCTCGTGTCACCGCCGGTCCGGCGCGATGATGACCTTGCCGAAGACGCGCCGATCCGCCAAGAGGCGCAGACCTTCGTGAACGTCTCGCAGCGGCAGCACGCGATCGATGGCAGGGTCGATCTTGCCCTCGGCCACCAGCCGCAGCAGCTCCTCGAGGTCCTCGCGCGCCCAGCTGTTGGAACCCAAGATCTTCAACTCGAACGACCAGATGTAGCGCAGATCGGTCTTGGGGTCGAACCCGGCGGTTGCGCCGCAGGTGATCAACTGCCCGCCGCGCTTGAGGCAGCGCATCGAGTCGGTCCACGTGTCGCCGCCGGTGTAGTTGATCACCATGTCGACGCCGCCCTCGTAAGCGCGGCGCGCGGGCTTGCCGTACCAGGCATGGATCTGCTTGACAAAGCGCTCTTTGGTGTAGTCGATCGTGCGATCGGCGCCCAGCTGACGCAGTCGCTCCAGCTTCTCCGCGGAGCTGGCGCAGGCGATGACCTCGGCGCCGACCATCTTGGCGAGCATGACGCAGCAGGTCCCGACGCCGCCGCTGGCGCCGAGGATCAAGACGCGCTGCCCCGCGCCAAGGCTGCCGTTGGTGAAGAGCATGCGATGCGCGGTGCCGTAGGCGACGGGGAGCGCCGCCGCCTGCGCGTAGCCGACGCCCTCGGGGATGCGAATGAGCTGCTCCTCGCCCACCAGGCAGCGCTCCGCGAGGCCGCCGTGCAGCAGCTCGCCCATCAGCCCGCGCGTCTTGTCGAGCGGATCGACCAAGACTCGGTCGCCGATGCTCCAGCCGCTGACGCCGGGGCCGATCTCGATGATCTCGCCGGCGATGTCGAGGCCCGGGATCGCCGGCATCGGCACCTTGATGCCGGGCATGCCGCGCACGGTGAAGAGATCGTGGTAGTTGAGAGAGCTGGCGTGTACGGCGATGATGACCTGGCCCGCGCCGACGACGGGATCGGCGAAGTCGTCTTCGACGACGAGTTGGTCTAGCTCACCGTGGCCATAGAGAACGGCGGCGCGCATCAGGAGGGCCAGGCGAAGTGGCAGACGCGCGACGCGGCGGCATCGGGGACCATGGTGCTGGAAGCCGGCTGCCGGTCGATGATCTCGAAGACATCGTATGGGTCGCCGGGCGTTCCCTCCGGGCGAAGCTTGCCGAACCACATCGGCCACACCAGCGCATGGTTGACGGGGCGGAAGTACGACTCGCCGGCCCAGAGCGATTGGAAGCGCGCGCCCTCCAGGGCCTTGGCCAGTTTCACCGCGTCGGTGGACTTGGCTTGGTCGATCGCCCAGAGCAGCCGGTCCATCGCGATGAAGCCGAAGCAGCTCTCGGCGGTGGGTGGAATCGTGTACCGCTGGCGGTGCTCCTTGGCGAAGCGCTCGGCAAGCGTGTTGCCGGCGCCTAGCACGAGGTCGCCCTTGTAGTACCAATCCGTTCCCCAATAGCCCGTGCGCAGGTTATGCGGCAGCGCCCAGATCGACTCGAGCTCCGCGAAGGGGCCGCAGATCGGAATCTTCTCGGTGATGCCGAATGCGCTGGCCTGCTTGATGCAGTTGACCCAGTCGGCGCCTTGGACCAAGAGCACCAGACAATCCGGTCTCTTGGCCTGCACCTTGGTCAGGTAGGGGCTGAAATCGCTGGTGCCCAGCGGCGTGAGATCGTTCTCGATGATCTGCCCGCCGACCTTACCCACCACGTCTTGGTAGCCGGCCGCGAGCGAGTGGCCGAAGGCGTAGTCCGGCGTGATGAGATACCACCTCTTCCCCAGCAGCTTGGCAAAGGAGAAGCCCGTGGCGTGCGTGAGCTGCCACGTCGTCTGCGGAATTTGGAAGGTGTTCCAGCGACAGCTCTTGCCGCTGATCGAGTCGGCGTGGCCGCCCGCCATGAAGAGCACGCCCAGCGCGCTGGCGGCGCTGCTCGCGGAGAGCGCCGCGGCGCTGCTGACGGTGCCGAGCAGGGCTGCCGCGCGATCCTGATTGACCAGCTTGCGCGCCTTCTCCACGGCGACGCCCGGGTTGTTCTGATCGTCCTCGACGACCGTTACGACGCGCCGCCCCATGGGGCCGCCACGCTGGTTCCACCAGTCCAGGGCGATCGTCGCGCCTCGCCGGCCGTTCTCGGCAACGTCGCCGAAGATGCCGGTCAGATCCCAGATCTGCCCGATGGTCAGCGTCTCCGCGGCCTCGCCGCGCGCGCGGATGAACGCGGGAAATCCCAGCGTGCTCGCCGCCGCGGCCCCTTGAACGAAGATCTTACGCGAGAGTGCGGGCGGAATGGCCACGGTGCTGCTCCTCACGTGCGCGGATGGAAGATAGGCCTGAATTGGCAGGCCCGCTCGTCCTTTCCCTCGGCGGGCGAGAGATGTTTCCGTGGCGGAAATCACGTCGGGCCATATTTCACCGGGGGAAAAGGTCAGATCGATTCAGCCCAGGAAATTTCAAGGACCCAGGCGGTTCGCGCATTGCGAGCCGTCTCTCTTCGCTCAGGGAGGTATCTTACATGGGAGACCATGCGATCTCTCGAGAGACTTTCGTCAAAGGCGCCGGCCTCGGTGCCGCCGCCCTCTCGATTGGATTCCCTGCCTTCATTCCGAACCGCGGCGAGGCGGCCGACACCATCAAGATCGGCCAGATCGCCGAGCTGACGGGCGTCTATGTCTCGGTCTCGCAGGCGGAGGTCAACGGCGCCAAGCTGGCCCTCGAGAAGTGGAACAAGAAGGGCGGTGTGATGGGGCGCGAGGTGCAAGTGCTGGTCGAAGACGACCAGAACGATCCCGGCGTGGCCGTCACCAAGGTCCGGAAGCTGGTCAACGAGGACAAGGTCTCGGCCGTCTTCGGCACGGTGAACAGCGCGATCGCGCTCTCGGCCAGCAACGCGGCCAACGCGCTGGGCGCGCTCTACATGGTGACCGGCGGACACGTCGACGCCGTGACCGGCAAGCAATGCCACTGGAGCACGTTCCGCACCTGCCATACGTCGTGGCAGGAGACGCAAGCCTCCGGCTACTCCATCGCCAAGAAGTTCGGCAAGAAGTGGTATCTCATCACGCCGGATTACGCCTTCGGCCACTCGCTGGCCGCGGGCTACGCGGCGGTGATCAAGAAGCTCGGCGGCGAGATCGTCGAGAACGATCTCACGCCGCTGGGCACCAGAGACTTCAGCTCGTACATCATGAAGATCGAGCCGAAGAAACCCGATTGCCTGATCGTGCTGGTCGCCGGCGACGACTTCGTCAACTTCATGAAGCAGGCGCGCTCGTTCGGCATCCTCGCCAAGTACCCCGTGGCCGGACCGCAGGCGGAGCTAGAGCCCTTCCTCGCGTTGAGCCCCGAGGAGCGCGTGGGCTACTGGGGCATCGAGTGGTACTACAACAGCCCGCTGGTCTTCGGCAAGAGCAACGCCGAGGCCGTCGCGTACGTCAAGGCCTACCGCGAGCGCTTCAAGCTGCCGGCCAGCGCGCGCAGCACCTTCGGCTACGTGACGCTCGACCGCATGCTGTGGGCGATGAACGAGGCCAAGTCGCTCGAGCCGGCAAAGGTCGCGAAGGCGCTCGAGAATGCGCACTTCCAGACGGTCTGGGACGGCGGGGCCTACTACCGCGGCGTCGACCACCAGCTGATGTGGCCCGATTATTTCGCGGAGATGCGTCCGCATGGGACGCCCGGAGACAAGTACGATATCTTCAACGTGATCGACCGCCAGGCGGCCGACCGAATCTCGGAGTCGGCGGCCGATCAGGCGAAGGTTTGCAACCTGAAGTATCCGGCTTAACGCGGCACGCGGCCGCGGGCACCACGAGGACGGGGAGCCGTTGCGCGGCCCCCGTCCTTCGCGTTCTCACACCACGATCAGCCGTTACAGGCCACTAGCCCAGCGTCGCGCTGGCCAGGTCGCGCGGGGCCTTGGTGACGACCTCCGGCTGCTCCCTGCCGACGACTACCGTATCGTCGATGCGAAAACCGCCCAAGCCGAAGACGTAGATGCCCGGCTCGATTGAGTAGACCTCACCGCTCTCCAGCGGGCGATGATTGAACGGCATATCCTCGGGATACTCGTGCCCCTGGACGCCCATGGCGTGCCCGGTGCGGTGAAGGATGTACTGCGCAAATCCGGCACGCTCGATCGCACCCTGCGCGGCGGCGTCGATGCCGCAGACCGGCCTGCCTTCGATCGCGGCCTGCGTTCCGGCCTCGTTTGCGGCGCGCGCCGCTTCGTAGTAGGCAACCTGGTCGTTACTGGGCTTGCCGATCAGATAGGTGCGCTCGTTCTCGGTCATCATGCCGTTGACGCGGATGTTGCAGATGTTGACCAACACGTGGCCCTTCTCCATGCGCGCGCCGGTCTGCGCGCCGTCGCCGTGCGGCGATGCCGACGAGGGTCCGCTCAAGCTCAGGGTTCGTATCTCGACGTTCTCGCCCGGCGCGCGACGCGCCGCCTCCTCGCTGATCATCGCCGCGACGGTGAGATCCATCTCCTGGACCAGGCGTCCCGGACGGATGTTCTCGCGGAAGCGCTGCTGCCCCCAATCGGAGATCGCGCCGGCGAAGCGGTGCAGCGCCAGCTCCTCGTCGCACTTCACGAAGCGCAGCGCACGCATCTGGTCGAGGGCGGGGATCAAACGCACGTCGGGCAGCAGGCCGGCGGCGCGACGAAGCAGCTCACTGCCGGAGTCGACACCCAGCCGCGCGCGACCGAGTCCGTGGCTCTGCAGGAGCTCCGCCAGCATCTCCGGCCACTGCGGCCTCAGATAGGTGCGGTCGCCGCTGCGGACGTGCTCGCTGTAGATGGTGACGTCGTCGATCCACATCGTGGCGCGCTGGCGCGCAAAGCGGATGTGGCTGGTCGAGAGTTCGTGCATGGCGGCAAAGGGGGCGCCGTTGCGGGGGACGACGGCGATGACCGGTCGCTCCCAAAGCTGAACGTCCACGTGAAAATTGGAGACGAATTGAAAGAAGTCGCCGCTCATGAAGGCGAGGCCGTCCAAACCTTGGCGGTCCATGAGATCGCGCATCCGCCGGAGCCGGTAGTCGCATGTCAGCTTGCTGAGGAACGGCATGGGTCGACCTCCCGAGTGGCCTGTAGAGGTGCTAGCGGCGCTGGGCCGGAGAGCCCAGCAGACGTTGTGAGAGTGCGGTCATCGCGAGCGTCACGATCACCAACACGAAGGCGAGAGCCGCCCCCAGCGGCCAGTTCTGCGACTGCTCGATGTGATCGTAGACGGCCTGCGCCATCATCTTGAAACGCGCACCGCCCAGCAGCAGCGGCGTGGCATAGGCGTTCATGCAGAGGATGAAGACGAGCGAGGTGCCGGCGATCACCCCCGGCATCGAGAGCGGCAGGGTGACACGCATGAACGTGGTCAGCGGAGAGGCACCGAGATTGGCGGCGGCCTCCTCGACGGAGGCGTCGATGCGCTCGAGCACGCTCTGCAGGGTGAGGATCATGTAGGGCGTCACGACGGCCGTGATGCCGATCATCACCGCCATCGGTGTGTGCATGATCTGGATCGGCTCCGCGATCAGGTGCAGGCGCTCGAGGGCTCCGTTGAGCAGCCCGTTGTCACCCAGAAAGGCCGTCCAGCCGGCGGCGCGGACGACGTTGCCGACCAGCAGCGGAAAGACGACCAAGATGAAGAGGACGCTCTTGATTCGCGAGCGCATGCGAGCCAGAAAGTAGGCGACGGGGAAGGCGAGGATCAGGCTGGCGACCGTGCAGATGACGGCGACCTCCACGGTCGTCAGCAGGATCCGCTCGTAGTACGGGTTGGTCGCAAACTGCGCGTAGTTCGCCAGCGTTACCGTCCGCTTCATCAAGCCGCCGGGAACGTACTGGTTGAGGCTGTAGCGCAGGAGAATCAGCATCGGCGCCGCCAGGAAGGCGACGACGAAGAGCGTGGCTGGCGCGACGAGCGCCGGCCACGCTGAACGGGTGCGCGCCGCTGGGGCGGCTAGCCCACGAACTCTTGATTCCACCAGTCGAGCCAGGCGTTGTGGTTTTGCGCGATGTAGCCGTACTCTTGTTTGAAGAACCGGGCACGCTCCGCCTCGCTGAAGCCGATTTGCTGCTCGAGGCTGGCCGGAAGTTTGGCGTTGGTGACGGTGGGAACGTAGCCCATGACCTTGGCGAAGCTGACCTGAGACTGCGGCTGCAGCATCGCATCGAGGTAGGCGAGGCTGCAGTCCGCGTCGGCGGCGTTCTTTGCGTAGCCCGCGCGGTAGAGCACCGGGATCGCGCCCTCCTTTGGCACGACGTTCTCGACCTGGACTCCGCGGGTCTTCCAGAAGTACGCGCGCGCACGCCAATCCAGGCTGAGCCAGACCTCGCCGCCCTTGATGGCAACGGCCAGCTCCTCCTGCGATGGGTAGATGCGAGGATTGAGCTTCTTGAGGTCGAGCAGCATCTTCTTGCCCGGCTCGTAGTTAGTGGAGGAGCCGCCGGCCAGCATCGTGGCCATCTGCAGGTAGGTGACCCAGAGGCCTGAGACGATGCCGACGCGCCCCTTGTACTTCGGATCCCAGAAGACTTCGAACGAGTTCGGGGCCGTCTTGACGTTCTGCGGGCTGTAGAGGATGACCGCCGCGCTGTAGATGTGCGGAATCGAGTAGCCGTCGGAGAACTGCTTGATGACGTACCTGCTGCTGGGAACCTTGGCGTAGTCCACCTCGGCGAGGGTGCCCTCATGGTACATCTTGTACATGTCGGAGTCGTTGAAGTGGACGACGTCGAGCGAGCCTTGCTTGAGGTTCTTCTCCGCGATGAGCTTGGTCATGCGCTGCGGGGGTCTGGTGACGTCGTAGACGACGCTCACGCTCTTGGCCTTGAGAAAGGGGTCCGTGAACTCCTTGAGCAGGCGCTCATAGTCGCCGCCCCAGGTCGAGACGACGACCTGCGCGCAACTGGCGGACGCCGGCAGCGGCCGGGTGAGCAGTGAGCCGGCAAGCGCGGTGCCGGCGACCGCGGCGCTGGATCGGGTCAAGAAGCGACGACGGGAGAGGGGATGGTCTTCATGAAGCATGGCTATCCTCCGCTTGTGCCGATGAGATGGGTGCCAGGATCAACGAGTCCAGGGGATCCCAGACGACGTGGCAGGGTGCGCCGGCCGCCGCGAAGCGCCGGCTCTCGTCGCGCGTGTTCTGCGTATGCACGATGAGCTGCTCGCCCGTCTCCAGGCGCAGCAGATACTCGCTGCGCGCGCCCAGATAGGTGACCAGCTCCACGCGCGCCGGGAAGGCATTGGGCGCCGACGCCGGCGCCTCGCCGACGACCGCGATCTTCTCAGGACGTACGGCCAGCACGACCTCGCCGTGCGAGGGGGCGCCGTTTGGGCCGAAGGCGATGCGTACGCCCGTCGTCGTGCGAAAGCATGACGGCGTCTCGATCGTGCCGGTGAAGAAGTTGGACTTGCCGATGAAGTCGGCGACGAAGCGGTTGCGGGGCTGCTCGTAGAGCTCCTCGGGCGTACCGACCTGCTGGATGACCCCGTTGCTCATCACCACCAGACGATCTGCGATCGTCAACGCCTCCTCCTGGTCATGGGTGACGAAGACGGCCGTCAGCCCCAGGCGTTGTTGAAGTTGGCGGATCTCGATGCGCACCTCCGTGCGCAGCTTGGCATCCAGGTTGGAGAGCGGCTCGTCCAACAGGAGCGCGTCGGGCTTGACGACCAGCGCGCGCGCCAACGCCACGCGTTGCTGCTGGCCACCCGAGAGCTCGCGCGGCATGCGTTTGCCCAGCTCCTGCAGGCGCACGAGCTGCAGCGCCTGGTCGACCTGGCGCTCGCGCTCCGCGGCCGGGACCTTGCGCATTTGGAGGCCGAAGGCAACGTTTTGCTGGACGCTCATGTGCGG
>JAGWST010000409.1 GCA_028869325.1 bacterium
CGTGCGGCTCATATCTCGAGGGGCGGCGGAATTCCGTTGCGCCGCACATGACGAGCCGGCCCGTACGTGGTAGACTTGAGGCACCTCGAGCGCGTCGGCGAGCCCGAAACCGATGGCGGGGCGAACGTAAATTGCACCCCGCACGCCCGCACCAAAAGAGCGGCTACGGTCAGAGTACGGTTCCGCCGCTCGAGGTCTGATTCGACGCCGCTGGCGCGGCGCAATCGCGGGAGGGCGGGTCCGCATCGGCGCGAGCCGCCCTTCTCGTGTTATGCGAGGGCTGCCGCGAGCGAGAGGCAACCGTGCGGGCGGCCAATCCTGAACGGCTTGCTCTACCGGATCGGGCCATCCGGCCTCGGAAGCGCCGGCGACGAGGCCGGAGCGAACCGGCTGCGGGCCACGCCGTTGCGCGATACGTTCGCCAAATACCCGCTCTGAGGACGCATCCGGCCGGCCACGCTCACTGGCGTCCCCAGGTGCGGCCGCATCCCTTCCACGCCGATTCACGTTGTAGGGGTGCACGGCGTTGAGCCGGAAGCATTGAGGGACCTAGCGCTCCGGCGGCACCGGATGGGAGAAACTCGCGAACGATGTCAATGTGGGAACCTTTCACCGAACGCGCGCGCCGCTCGATCGTCTTGGCGCAAGAAGAGGCGCAGCGTCTGGGCAACAACTACATCGGGACGGAGCACATCCTGCTGGGGATCATCAGCGAGGGTGAGAGCCTAGCCGCGAAAGTCCTCGAGACGCTGGGCGTGAACCTGGCGAAGGTCCGCCAGGAGGTCGAGGCGATCGTCGGCCGCGGCGGCCAGACCGTCCAGCAAGAGATGGTCTTCACCCCGCGGGCCAAGCGCGTGATCGAGCTGGCCTTCGAAGAGGCACGCCAACTCAACCACAACTACATCGGAACAGAGCATCTGCTGCTCGGCCTCATTCGCGAGGGCGAGGGCGTCGCCGCGCGCGTTCTGACGAACTTGGGCGTCGACCCCGCAAAGGTGCGCGTGCAGACGACCAGTCTCTTGGGCGCCGAGGGTCAGACGCCGCAGCCGAAGGGCAAGTCGAAGACGCCGACGCTCGACGCATACGGCCGCGATCTCACGCAGCTGGCACGCGACGGCAAGCTCGATCCCGTGATCGGACGAGCCAACGAGATCGAGCGCGTGATCCAAATTCTCAGCCGGCGCACGAAGAACAACCCGGCCCTGATCGGGGAGCCCGGCGTCGGCAAGACGGCTATCGCCGAAGGACTGGCTCAGCGCGTCATCAAGGGCGAGGTGCCCGAGCCGTTACGCGACCGTCGCGTGATCACCCTCGACCTCGCCGGGTTGGTGGCCGGCACCAAGTATCGCGGCGAGTTCGAGGAGCGCATGAAGCGCGTCATGGACGAGATCCGCGGCGCCGCCGGCGAGATCATCCTCTTCATTGACGAGCTGCACACACTGGTCGGCGCGGGTGCCGCCGAGGGGGCGATCGACGCCTCCAACATCATCAAGCCGGCGCTGGCGCGCGGCGAGTTACAGTGCATTGGCGCGACCACGCTGAACGAGTATCGCAAGCACATCGAGAAGGACGCCGCGCTCGAGCGGCGTTTTCAGCCCATCATGGTCGGTGAGCCCAGCGTCGAGGAGACGGTGGAGATCCTCAAGGGGCTGCGCGACCGC
>JAGWST010000035.1 GCA_028869325.1 bacterium
TCGAAGCCCGGCCGCTCCACGGTAGCCCAGAAGAAGAGCCCGCCGCTAGGCTCATTGAAGCGCACGTCGCCGGGCATGAGCTCTCGTAGCGCACCGCGCATGGCGTCGCGCCGCTCGCGGTAGCATGCCTTGATCGCCTCCACGTGCTGGTCGAAGCGCGCCACGTCTCTGGCGTACTCCGTGAACACGTATTGCGCGAAGGTGTTGGTGTGCAGATCCGCCGCCTGTTTTGCCGGCACGATACGCTCGCGTATGCGGGCGTCGCGGCAGACGATCCACGCCACGCGCAAGCCCGGCGCGCAGATCTTGGAGTTTGTCCCCAGGTAGATCACGGTTCCGCTCGTCGGCAGCGCCAGCAAGGGCGCCAGGTGGTGCCCCTCGTAGCGCAGCTCGCCGTAGGGATCGTCCTCCACCAGCGGGGTGTCGTAGCGCTCGCAGATGCGCACGATCGCCTCACGCCGCTCCTGCGCCACGGTCACGCCCGTCGGGTTGCCGAAGTTCGGCACCAGGTAGACCAGCTTCGGCGGCGTGCCGGCCCCGCGCAGTGCGCGCTCCAGCGACTCCGGCACCATGCCCTGCGCGTCGGTCTCCACCGTAAGGTACTGGGCCTCGTAGGCGTCCCAGGCTTGAATCGCGCCGAGGTAGCTCGGGTTCTCCACGACCACGGTGTCGCCGGGGTCGAGGAAGACCTTGCCGACGAGGTCGAGTCCCTGCTGGGAGCCGCCGGTCACCAGGACGTCCGCGGCGGCGACCTCCACGCTCCAAACCGAGCGCAAGCGCTGGGCAACCCAGGCCCTCAGCTCCGGGTGCCCCTCCGTGACCGAGTACTGCAGGCTGTTGGGACCGTGCACGGGATCGTTCAAGATACGCTCGGCAGCGGCCGCCAGCTCCGCGCGAGGAAAGAGCTCCGGCGCGGGGAGCCCGCCGGCAAACGAGATGACGTCGGGCTGCTGGGTGACCTTGAGGATCTCACGAATGGTGCTCGCGCGTAGGCGCTGCATGCGCGAGGCGAGGCGGTTGACGTGACCCAGCGTAACGTTCATATTGCGGAATTCCCCGTGGCACGGGTGGGCCACCTACCCGCCGCCCGAGGAAGCGCCCTCAGGAGCGCGGCATCGGCGGAGTACTCGGCGGCGGACTCGGCGGAGAGCCGCTCGAGGCCGAAGGCGCCGCGACCTGCTGCGGCCAGCCGAACGCGCGCCCCTCGCGGTCGATCAACGTGAGCGCCGCGGCCCCTAGCCCGATCAGCCAGACCAGCCCCGTTACCGCCCAGCCCACCAGCGGCACCAGCTCCGCGGCGCTGACCAAGACGAGACCCAGGATTAGCGCGGTAAGCGGTGACGGCGTGACGTGCGGGCGGATCAGTTCGTAGAGGCGGCGCCCGATGAGCAGCGCGATCGCCGCCTTGCCCAGCCAGATGCCGACGAGATAGGCGATCACTGCCAACGGAATCAACGGGATGCCGATGATGGTGATCGCCAGCATCACCACCATCGGCGGCAGGGCGACGAGCGCAACCACGCCGGCCAGCGCGGAGACGCCGGGATGCAGCTCCAGACGCTGCAGGGTCATCCGCGAGCGTTGCGGCGCCAGCAAGAAGACCAGCAGCACGATGAGATCGCCGGCCACTTGCCCCCAAGCGCGCGCGTCGCTGTACCAGTTGGATGCGAACGGCAACACCGGCGTGACGTGGATCCACGGCGCCACGCCTGCGAGCTGCCCCGGATCGATGGAGGTCTGATCGCCGTCGATCTCGCCGCCCGGCTCCACGGTGATCGTGCCGCCGACAGCCGTCGCGTCGCCGGTGATGTGGCCGGCCACGTCGAGATTGCCGAAGACCACCGTCACGTTTCCGTCGACCGTGCGATCGGGCGGGATGACGACGTTGTGGAAGAGCTCCACCACGTCGTGGCTGTGGTTGCGCGCCGACGCCGGCGCGGCGAAGAGGAGCGCGCCGGCGATGATGAGTGCAGTGGTGGCGAGGATCCGTCTCATGCCCGCTCCAGCTGGGTGTGGATGAAGTAGACGCCAAGCGCCAGGACCGCGTCGACGGAGAGGACCATGCCCACGATCACCGCCAGCAGCGCGCCGTGGCCTCCGGTCAGCGTGGCGACCGCGGCGATGACCGCTTGAAGGGCGAAGACCGCCGCGCCGCCGGCCTGCGCCAGGCCGTGCGCGGCGGAGAGGAGCAACGGGCGCGCGACCAGGGCCAGGACGCCGATGATCGCCCACGCCGCCAGCAGATACCACCCCAGGAAGGCCCAGCGCATGACGGGCTGCAGGCGAGGACGGGGCAGCGCACGCGCCTCCGCCATCACGGCGAAGGTGAAGTTGGTGGCCGGCTGCAACGCCGCGAGCGAGGAACGGTTGAGCGCGCCTTCGATGGCGCGCAGCTCCTCGAGCGTTGCGCGGCAGCGCGCGCACTGCGCAAGATGGCGGTCGATCTTGGCCAGCGTGTAGACGTCGAGCCCGCCCTCCTGGTAGAGCTCCAGCCGGTCTTCGCAGCGCCCGCAGTTCATCGCACCACCCGCGTGAGCGCTGCGTCGCGCTCGCGCAAACGGTGCGCGAGGGCCAGCTTTCCGCGATGGATCAGCGTCTTGACGTTGCCGAGCGAGAGACCCGTGGTGGTGGCGATCTCCGCATACTCCATATTCGCGTAGTAGCGCAGGCGCAGCACGTTGGCCATGCGCTCGGGGATGTGCCCCAACGCCTCGCGCACGGCGGCGTCCTCCTCGCTGCGCAGCGCCAGCGCCTCGGGATCGGCCTCAGGGCGCAGATCGGCGAGCCGCTGCTCGAGCGTCTCCTCTTCACCCAGCTCCTGCAGCTGCGGGCGGCGCGTGCTCTTGTCCAGCGCGGTGCGAACGACGTTGCGGGCGATGTGGTAGAGCCAGGTCGAGAACTTTCCCAGCGCGGGGTTGTAGGTTCCCAGATGTGCGTATGCCCGCAAGAACGTCTCCTGTGCCAAGTCTTGCGCATCCTCCGCGGAGCGGATGCTCGCGCCGATGAAGTTCAGTATCCCGCGCTTGTGCCGGTCCACCAGCACGGCAAACGCTTCCCGGTCGCCGGCGAGGACGGACCGCACTAGGGCGTGATCGGCGTCCGCGTCGATCGTGGGCCTCCCTCGTCGGTTTCTAACGCGTTCATACTTGCGGCGTGGCGGAAAGTTGCAGCCCGGAGGCGTAACCGTGGAGACGATGGAGAGAATCTTTGCCAGGCTGGACCACGGCCGGGAGGCCCGCACGGGCATCCCCGAGGTGGTGCTCTGTGAGCACAAGAGCGGCGAGCAGGTGGTGGCGATCGTGGAGCGCTTGCTCGAGCGCGAGGGGCGCGCCATCGCAACCCGCCTGACGGACGGGCAGGCCGCGCTCTTGACCGCGGCCTTTCCCGCCGGGCGTCACAATCGTCTGGCGCGCACCTTCGTCGCCGGGCCGTATCCCGAGGGCCAGGGGCCGCCGATCGGCGTCGTCTCCGCGGGAACCTCCGATGCCCCCGTCGCGGAGGAGGCCGAGGAGATCCTGCGCGCGCTGGGCCATCAGGTGGTGCGCCACGACGACGTGGGGGTGGCGGGCATCCATCGCACGATGGCTATCCTGCCCTCGCTGGAGCCGTGCCTGGCCGTGATCGCGGTGGCCGGCATGGAGGGGGCGTTGGCCAGCGTCTTGGCCGGGCTGATCCGGCAGCCGGTGATCGCCGTTCCCACCAGCGTGGGCTACGGCAGCTCGTTCGGCGGGGTGGCGGCGCTGCTGGCGATGATGAATAGTTGCGCCCCCGGCGTCTCCGTCGTGAACGTGGATGCCGGCTTTAGCGCGGCGTGCGTTGCCCACAAGTTCGCCGTCGCCGCGCGCGAGGATGCCGCGCGTTAGATCTGGTCGCTCCGCAACGGCCTTTGAGCCATGCATCCGGGTTGGCGCGGCCGCGGCTGGAAGCCTGCTCCGGCCGGCGCGACCGCTCGCTCCTGAAGGTTGGGCGGTGAGCGTGTCGCATTACGTGCGAATGTCCACCCGCGAGACGGTATCGGTATTCCGTGGCCGAGTCGGTTAAGCGTTCGCTCTTCCACCGTCTCTACCGCGACGATTTCGTGCGCCACGGCGCGCTGGTCTTCGCGGGATCGATGATCGGCAACGCCGGCGGTTACTTCTACCACTTCGCGTTGAGCCGTCAGCTGGGGCCGGTCCAATACGGCGAGCTGCTCTCGCTGATCTCGTTGATGATGATCGCCGGCGTACCGGCTAGCGTGCTCACGACGGTGGTTGCGCGCTACGCCGCCGAGTTCCATGCGCTGGGCGATCGCGGTCACCTGCGCGGCTTGGTGGAGTGGATCGCGCGTATCGGCGTCGTCGGCGGACTGCTGCTGCTGGCCGCCGGTTCCGGGCTGATGGGGATCGTCGCTCGCTATCTCCATCTCGATACCTCGACGCCGGTCTTCTTGGCGCTCATCGCCGGAGCGTTCGCTCTCATCGGGCCCGTCATGCGCTCGGTGTTGCAGGGCTGCCAACGCTTCCCGGGTTTCGCGGGCTCGATGGCCGTCGAGGGGATCAGCAAGGCGGTCTTCGGCGTCATCGCCGTGGCCATCGGGTTGGGCGTCTCCGGGGCCATCGGCGGCTTCGCCGCCGGCTCGCTGGCGGGCTTTGTGGTGACGCTCGCGCTCGTGCGCTCGGAGCTGGGTGAGCGCGTGGCGTTCAACGTCGATCTGCGCCGGTTGACCGAGACGACGCTGGGCGTCGGCGGCTCGGCGCTGGCGACGA
>JAGWST010000410.1 GCA_028869325.1 bacterium
GGCTCCGCCGCGGCCGCCGGAGCGACGACGGCCGCGAGCAAGGCGAAGCACAAGACGAGGAGAGGCATCGCCGACTCGCTTCGAGCCTCTTACGTACACCGCCTCCGGTCGCCGTCTTCCGCCGCTCGCTCGTAGGTCGAGCGCGCCTGAGCGCGAAAGGGGGGGCCGTCATGTATCCAACCGTGGCCATCGTCGGCCGTCCCAACGTCGGCAAGAGCGCGCTCTTCAATCGCTTGCTCGGCCAGCGACTCGCGATCGTCGAAGACACGCCCGGCGTCACTCGCGATCGCCTCTACGCCGTCGCCGAGTGGCTGGGACGGCGTTTCACCCTGGTCGACACCGGCGGCATCGAGGCCGACGCCGACCTGCGCCGTCAGGGCGTCGACGAGATGACCCGCGTTCGCGCCAGTGCGCGCCGGCAAGCGGAGTCGGCGGCGCGCGAGGCGGACGTCGTGCTCTTCGTGGTGGACGGTCGCGAGGGCTACAATCCGCTCGACGACGAGGTCGCGCTCATCCTCCGCCGCGTGCAACGCGGTCCCCAGGCACTCCACCCCGGCCGGAGCGAAGCCGCACGGGTGGTCTTCGCGGCCAATAAAGTCGAGTCGCCGGCGGCAAGGCAGTCCGCCACCGCGGAGTTCGCGCGCCTGGGCTTCGGCGAGCCGATCGGGGTATCGGCGATCCACGGCGAGGGCACCGGCGATCTGCTCGATGCCATCGTGGCGCACCTCCCTGCCGAGGCGGAGACCGCCGGCGGCGACGAGCTGGCGATCGCGATCATCGGCCAGCCCAACGTGGGGAAATCCTCGCTGCTCAACGCACTGGTCGGTCAGGAGCGCGCGATCGTCTCCTCCGTTCCCGGCACCACGCGCGATGCGGTCGACGAGGTCGTGGAGCGCGACGGCCGGCGCCTGCGTCTCATCGACACGGCCGGCATTCGGCGCCACGTCGACAAGAAGGACCCCATCGAGTACTACTCCAGCCTGCGCTCGCTGAGCGCCATCTCGCGCAGCGATGTCGTGCTGCTGCTGATCGATGCGATGAAGGGCATTCTGGCCCAAGATCGCCGCCTGGCCGGCATCGCCGTCGAGGAGCGCAAGGCGCTGATCTTGGTGGTCAACAAATGGGATCTGGCACTCGAGCAGGGTGGCTACGGCCAGGGCGAGCTGACGCAGATCCTGCACGAGCAATTGGGCTTCGCGCCGTATGCCCCCGTGGTCTTTCTCTCCGCGCTAACCAAGCGCGGCCTGGGCAAGCTGATGCCGGCTATCGAGCGCGTAGCCCAGAACATGCGCCGGCGCGTGGCCACGGCGAAGCTCAACGAGGTGATACGCGACGCCGTCCTGGCCCATCCGCCGCCGCCGGCGAAGGGGCGCGTTCTCAAAGTGTTCTACGTCTCGCAGCCCTTCGAGAACCCGCCGGGGTTCGTCTTGATGTCCAACGACCCGGAGCTCGTGCACTTCTCGTACAAGCGTTTTCTCGAGAACGTGATTCGCCAGCACTTCGACTTCGAGGGCGTTCCGCTGACGCTGTACTTTCGTGCGCGTAGCGGCGCGGAGGTTTCGTGATCTCCGCCGCCGCCGTCGTCATCGCCTTCGTGCTCGGCTCGATTCCCTTCGGGATCGTCATCGGGCGTGGCCTCTTCGGCATCGATCTGCGCTCACAGGGCAGCGGTAACATCGGTGCCGCCAACGCCTTCCGGAGCCTGCCGAAATGGGGCGCCGCGCTGGTGCTGATCGGCGATGCGCTGAAGGGTCTGCTGCCGGTGATCATCGCGGCGCGTCTGGGCGTCGTCTCGTGGGCGCTGGTCGCCGTCGGACTTGCGGCGATCCTGGGCCACAACTACTCGATCTTTCTGCGTGGGCGCGGCGGCAAGGGCGTCGCCACCGGGCTCGGCGTCTTGATCGCGCTCTCGCCGGCGGCCGCGGGCATCTGCGTCATCGTATGGATCGCCGGCACCCTGATCTCCGGCTACTCCAGCGTGGGATCGCTGCTTTTGAACCTGGCCCAGCCCTTCGCCCTCTGGTGGTTCACGCACGATCCCGCCTACGTGGCCTTCGGCGTGCTGGCCTTTCTCTTGGCGGCCTGGCGGCATCGCGAGAACATCGACCGCCTGGTACACGGGCAGGAGCGCTCGTTGTTCGGGCGGCGGACCTCCCCATAGGCCGCCTGACCTCCGCGAGCGGAGAGGGGCCCTCGCGCCGGCCCGCGAATCGCGGGGAGTTTTGCCGCGCATAGCCGCAATGCAGCGAGTATAGAGCGAGTGTAGACGGAATGATCTCCAGCAACGACTTTCGCAACGGCGTGACGATCAGCATCGACGGCCAGCTCTGGACCGTGGTCGAATTCCTTCACGTGAAACCGGGCAAGGGCGCCGCATTCGTGCGCACCAAGCTGAAGAACGTGAAGACGGGGCAGACGCTGGAGCGCACCTTCCGCGCGGGCGAGAAAGTCGAGCGCGCCACGGTTGACAACCGTGAGATGCAGATGCTCTACAACGACGCCGACGGCTACCACTTCATGGACCTGGAGAACTACGAGAACGTCACCCTGCAGCGCGATCTGATCGGCGACGCCGCCGATTTTCTCAAGGACGGCATGAAGATCCAGGTGCAGTTCCACGACAGCACCCCCATCGGCGCCGATCTGGCGGCGCACGTGGAGCTGGAGGTGAAGGAGACGGAGCCCGGCTTCAAGGGCGACACCGCGACGGGCGCCACCAAGCCGGCACTGCTCGAGACCGGCGCGACGGTACAGGTCCCGCTCTTCGTCAATCCCGGCGACGTGATCCGCATCGATACGCGCGACCGGCGCTATATCGGCCGCGTGCAGTAGCCGCCGCTCATCCGAGCCGTGTTCCGAACCAGAGATAGCGCGACTCAGATCACGTAGTGCAACACGTCGTGCGCAGCGCGGTCGCGCTCGGCGAGCTCGGCGATCGTTACCCCGGCGAGTGTGCGTTCAAGCGTGCCGGCGATACCGGCCAGCGCGCTCTCGACGACGCCCTGGCGGCCGCCGCCCTCCGCCGGCGATCCTTCGAGCAGCTCGCTGTCGAAGCGCCGCACGACGTCGGCCAGCGTGATCGCCGAGGCTGGGCGCGCCAGGCGGTATCCGCCTTGGCTGCCGCGGCGGCTCTCGACCAACCCGGCGGCCTTGAGAGCCAACAGAATCTGCGGGAGGAAGCGCTCGGGGATGTTCTGCGCGTGCGCGATGTCCTCGATCCGCATCGGCTCACCATCGCACGGCGCCAGGGCAAGCTCGAGCAGCGCGCGGGCGGCGTAGACGGTCTTCGCGGAGAGGCGCACACCTTTTGAGTTGGCGGGGGCGGCATGGCCGTCCTGGCGGCGCCAAGTGTCCGCACAATCTATCGGATGGCGAAACTATCGCCCAACGCAAGCAGCGCGGCGTACAGACCGACAGCAGATCGGAGACGCTTACAGCAAGCCTGCCGCGCGTGCCCAGCGATACTTCGCCCCCAGCACCTGCACCGGCCGCTCCGTGGTGTACGGATAGGCGGGAATCCCCCGCGCGAAGAGATACTCGGCGGCCTGCTCGACCTCGACGTCGCCGGCCAGCGAAACGACGACCGGCTTGTCGATGCCCTTCTCGCGGAGCTCCTCCACGACTTCGGCGCAGAGCTTGGCGAAGACCATCGGCGGGGTGATGATGGTGTGCCAGTAGCCGAGGATGAGTGCGTGGATACGGTCGTCCTCGAGGCCGAGGCGAATCGTGTTCTGATACGTCGCGGGGGGCTCGCCGCCCGTGATGTCGATGGGATTGCCCGCCGCGCCGAACGGCGGGATGAACGTGCGAAACGCCGCATCCAGATCGGCGGGGATCTCCATCAGGCGCATGCCGTTCATCGCGACGGCGTCGGAGAGCAGCACGCCCGATCCCCCCGCGCCCGTGATGATGACGACGCTCTCGCCCTTCGGCACGGGCAGGATCGGCAGCGCGCGGGCGTACTCGAGCATATCGAGCAGCCCAGGCGCACGTACCACGCCGGCCTGCTCGAGCACCCCTTCGTAGACCCGATCGTTGCCGGCCAACGCAGCCGTGTGCGAGGCGGCCGCCTTCACGCCGAATGGCGTGCGCCCCGCCTTGAGCACGACGATCGGCTTCTTCTTCACCACCCGCCGCGCGATCTCGACGAAGGCCTTGCCGTCCTTGAGGTCCTCCATGTGGAAGGCGACGCACTTCGTGTTCTCGTCCTGCTCGAAGAACGCCAGCAGATCGTCCTCGTCGATATCCGACTTGTTCCCGACGCCGACGATCGCCGAGACGCCCATCTTCGTGCAGCGGGCGAAGCCGAGGATCGCCATGCCGATGCCGCCGCTCTGGGAGACGAGCGCGACGCCGCCCTTGACGTCGTAGGGCGTGCAGAACGTGGCGCACAGGCGCTGCGGCAGGTAATAGATGCCGTAGATGTTTGGCCCCAGGATGCGCAGCTTGTGGCGCGTGGCGATCTCGACGATCTGCCTCTGCAGATCCACGTTGCCGGTCTCGGCAAAGCCCGACGGGATCATCACGACGCCGGCGGCGCCCTTCTTCCCCAGCTCTTCGAGAGCGCCCGCCACGGCCTGCGCGGGGATGCAGAAGACGGCCACGTCGACGTCGTCCGGCAGATCGGCGATCGACTTGAAGCACGCGATGCCAAGGATCTGGTCGGCTTTGGGATTGACGGGATAGACCTTGCCTTGGTAGCCGCCGTTGACGATGTTCTTGACCACGGAGTTGCCGATCTTGCCGTTCTCCGCGGAGGCACCGATGACGGCCACGGCCTTGGGCTGAAAGATGCGGCGCATCGAGGTCAGGATCTCGTCCTGCGTGAACTGTTGGCGGCGCGGTGGCGGGTTGAAGTCCAGAACGATGCGCGCATCGACGGCCGTCGCGCCATCCCCGTGCGTCAGCACCGGGTTGAGATCGACCTCGGCGATCTCCGGAAAATCGCTGACCAGGTCCGAGACGCGTTGGATGATCGCCGCCAGCGCCTCCCGATCCACCGGTTCGGCGCCGCGCACCCCGCGCAGCATCTCTGCCGCCGCGATGCCCTCGATCATCCCGCGCGCATCCTCGCGCGAGACGGGGGCGAGCCGAAACGTCACGTCCTTGAGCACTTCGACCAGCACGCCGCCCAGCCCGAAGGCGACCAGCTTTCCGAAGACCGGATCGCTGTCGGAGCCGATGATGACCTCCTGGCTGCCGCTCACCATCTGCTGAACCTGGACACCCTGGATCCTCGCGCCGGCCTGGTACGTCTTGGCATTCGCGACGATCGTCTCGAAGGCTCTGCGCGCGGCGTCGGCGGAGCGCACGTCGACGATCACGCCGCCGGCCTCCGTCTTGTGCAGGATATCCGGCGAGACGATCTTGAGGACGACGGGGAAGCCGATGCTCTCGGCAAGCTCCGCCGCCTGCGCGGCGGAGGTCGCCAGCCCCTCGCCGGGGACCGGGTCCGTATGCCCGACAGATCGTGCGTGCATCCGGCGCCGTAAGCGCGGCGGCGTTCGCGTTGCGGGCCGCCGCCAACACGGCTTCGACGGCCGCGCGATCGTGGGTAACCTCGCCTCGGGCCTGGCCCACTCCGGCGCTCGCCATCTCTATACCACCCCTTCCACGCGCAAGGCCGACACCCGCTGCGTGTCGTAGCCCATGACTTCTTTCAAGATCTCCTCGGTATGCTCGCTGAGCAGCGGCGAGGTCTTGATCTCCACCGGCGAGTCCGAGAGCCGCAACGGGCATCCGACCGTCTTGAAGACGCCGCGCTTGGGATGCCTTACCTCGGCGACGTAGCCGCGCGCGTTGAGCGACTCGTCCTCCATCAAGTCCTTCATGCTCATGATCGGGCCGACCGGCACGTCGAGCTCGTTGAGCATCTCGGTGACCTCCCACTTGGTGTACTTGGAGGTCCACGTCTCCAGCAGCGCCCAGACGTCCTCGAGATGCGTGATGCGCGCCTCCGGCGTCGCCCACTGCGGATCGCTGGCGAGCTCGGGATGACCGATGCGTTTCATCAGCCCCTCCCAACCCCAGGGCTGGATGATGACGTAGACGTAGTCGTTGGGGCCGCCGGGGGCACAGCTCAGTGCCCAGCCGGGCTGGCCGCCGCCGGACGCATTGCCCGAGCGCGGTACGAAGCCGTCGAACCGTCTGTTCGGGTACTCCGTCAACGGCCCGTGCGCTAGGCGCTGCTGGTCGCGCATCTTGACGCGACACAGGTTGAGCACGGCATCCTGCATCGCCACCTCGACGCGCTGCCCTCTGCCGCTGCTCACGCGCTGGTAGAGCGCGGCAAGCACCGCGGCCACCAGATGGATCCCCGTCCCCGAGTCTCCGATCTGCGCGCCGGTACTGGTCGGCGGGCCGTCTTCGAAGCCGGTGGTGCTCAATGCGCCGCCCATCGATTGGGCCACCGTCTCGTAGGCCTTCGCGTCGACGTACCTGCCGGGGCCAAAGCCCTTGATCGAGGCGTAGATCAGGCGCGGGTTGACCTGCTGGATGCGCTCCCACGGAAAGCCCTGGCGGTCTAGCGCGCCGGGCGCGAAGTTCTCCACCAGCACGTCGCCGCTCTCGAGCAACGCGGTGAAGATCTGCTTGCCCTGCTCCGTTTTGAGGTTGAGCGTCATGCTCCGCTTGTTGCAGTTGAGCATCGTGAAGTAAAGGCTATCCACGCCGGGGAGGTCGCGCAATTGACCGCGGGTGATGTCTCCCTTGCCGGGCTGCTCGACCTTGACGACGTCGGCTCCTAGCCAAGCCAGGATCTGCGTCGCGGAGGGGCCGGACTGCACATGCGTCATGTCGATGACGCGCACGCCGTCGAGGGCTTTTGCCATAGGAGATTCCTTGCTCTCTACTCGAGCGGGCGAGAGTGTGGCGAGCGGGGACTACTTGTACATGGTCTGGTTCATCGTTCCGGGCGCGAACTCGTTGGGATCGATCCAGACGTTGATGAGCGAGGGTTTGCCGGAGGCACGTGCGCGCTCCAGCGCGGGGCGGATCTGTTTGGGATCGCGCACCTCCTCGCCGTAACCGTCGAGCATCTTGGCGAAGAGATCGTACTTCACGTGGCCCAGCCAGTTGCCGGCGTCGCCGCGCTCCTTGCCGTACTTCATGATCTGGCCGGCACGGATCTGGTTCATGTACGAGTTGTTTCCGACGATGCCGATGAACGGCAGACCGAAGCGCTGCATGGTCTGGAAGTCCCAGCCCGTCATGCTGAGCGTACCGTCGCCGAAGAGACAGACGACCTCCTTCTCCGGCTGCACCAGCTTCGAGGCCATGGCGAAGCCGATGCCGACGCCGAGCGTGCCCAGCGGACCGGGATCCATCCAGCGGCCGGGCCCGTGCGGCTGCACCACGCCGCCGGCGCAGGTGACCACGTCGCCGCCGTCGCCGATGAAGACGGTATCGTCCGTGAGGAACGCGTTGATCTCGTAGGCCAGGCGCAACGGGTGGATCGGCGTCGCGTCGGAGAGCAGGCTGGGGAGCCGGGCCTCCTGCGCGCGCCGCTCCTGCTCGCGCAGCTCCTGGAGCCACGCCTCGCGCTCTTTGGCACCGTCACTCAATCGCCCCGAAGCGGCCTGCGTGACGGCGGCCAGGATCGCGCCGCAGTCGCCGCTCAAGCCGAGTGAGATATCGCGGTTCTTTGCGACGGTGCGGTAGTCGAGATCGATCTGGACCACCCTCGCATCCTTGCGCAGGCGCTTGCCGTAACCCATGCGGAAGTCGAAGGGCGTGCCGGCGATGAGGATCACGTCGGCGTTGTCGAATGCGTAGCGGCGCGTCTGCTGGAAGTGATGCGGATCGCCCGGAGGCAGGGTGCCGCGCCCCGCGCCGTTCATGTATGCGGGGATGTTCAGGGCACGGCAGAACTCCGCCGCGGCGCCGGCGGCGCGGCAAGTCCAGACCTGTGTCCCTAGCAGTACGCAGGGCTTCTTCGATCTCACCAGGATGTCGGCAAGCCGCTCGACGTCCTTAGGATCACCGATGCTCTTGGTCGAGAAACGGTAGTGTCCGGGCTCCGGAATGACCGCCTTCGCGCGCTCGACCTTGGCGTCGAGGATATCGCGCCCGATCTCCAGGTAGACGGGGCCCGGGGCGCCGGCGTGTGCCTCGCGGAAGGCCATGCCGATCATGTCGGCCACGCGCTCGGTGGTGAGCACCGATGAGGCGAACTTGGTGATCGGCTTCATGATCTCCACGTGCGGAAGATCCTGCAGCGAGCCCATCTTGTATTGGTTGAGCGCGCCCTGACCGCCGATGAGCAACATCGGGCTCTCGGCGCGGAATGCGTTGGCGACGCCGGTCACGGCATCCGTGGTGCCGGGCCCCGCCGTGACCACCGCGCAGCCCGGCTTGCCGGTGATGCGGGCGTAGCCGTCGGCGGCGTGTGCGGCGACCTGCTCGTGGCGCACGTCGACGATCTTGATGCCCTCGTCGAGGCAGCCGTCGTAGATGTCGATGATGTGGCCGCCGCAGAGCGTGAAGATCACGTCGATCCCCTCGTTCTTGAGCGCCTTGGCCACCAGGTGGCCGCCGGAGATCAGCTCGGGCTTCGCCTGCGCGGCACCGGCCGCATCGCCGCTCGCGCGCGCGCCTGCGCTCGTATCGGTCATGACTCTCTCCCTACGGCTCAATCGCGATCGTTCTCCTCGAGGCCGATTCGGTCTGCCGCTACTGCGGCGCCGGGAGCTCCGGCCCGCCGGGCTCGCCCATATTGCGCACGCCCAGCACCTCGTAGATCCGCAGCTGGTAGCGGGGATCGTAC
>JAGWST010000411.1 GCA_028869325.1 bacterium
GCCTCGGCCAATTCGCGATCTGTTCGGGGGGCATCTCCCCGCCCGGGGTGCGCTGACGCGCGAGACATCGGCCCGTTCACTCCGCCCTCCCCGCTCGACTGCGCGGCGAGGACCCGCTGACAACAAGGAAGCGTGGGCAGACCCACGCTCTCATCGACTACCATTATCCGCCTGCTATGGTAGCATAGGCTCCGCCCGGGCGCAAGCAACGCGGCGCTGCGCAGCCCCCAGCAACTGCTTGCCATGCCCTCCAGCCGGCGGGCAGTACTTTCTTGCCGGGAGAGGACGCCCGCGCCGGGGCGTCCGAAGTCGAGCGCGTGATCGACCAAGCCTCGCCTTTCAAGCGTACGAAGATCGTTGCGACGGTCGGCCCGGCCTGCCGCGCCCCGGAGACCCTGCGAGCGATGGTGCTCGCCGGCGTGAACGTCTTCCGTCTTAACTTCTCGCATGGCACGCACGAGGAGCATGCTGAGTCGATCGCCGCGATTCGTAAGCTCTCGGACGATTTGGGCGTCAACCTCGGCATCCTGCAGGACCTGCCCGGCCCCAAGGTTCGCACCGGCGACCTGAGCGACGACGGTATCGCCGCCTTGCACCTGGAGGCCGGCAGCCGCTTTGCGCTCACCACGGAGCCGATCATCGGCGAGCCGGGGCGGGTCTCTGTCTCCTACGCGGGCCTCCCGCGCGACGTCAAACCCGGTACCGACATCTACCTCGCCGACGGCTCGATCTGCCTGCACATCTTGGAGACCTCGCCCACGGAGGTGCGGACGGAGGTGGTGCGCGGGGGCGACCTCCGTGCTCGCCAGGGCATCAACTATCCAGCCGGCACGCTGCAGTTGGACAGCGTCACGGAGCGCGACTTCGAGCACCTGCGCTTCGGCCTGGAGCACGAAGTCGATTGGGTGGCGCTCTCGTTCGTGCGCTCGCCTCACGACGTCCTGCGCGTCAAGGAGTTCATCGCCGAACGCCGGCTCCACACGCCGGTGCTTGCGAAGATCGAGAAGCACGAGGCGCTCGATCACATCGACGGCATCATCGAGGCGGCCGACGGGATCATGGTGGCGCGCGGGGACCTGGGCATCGAGATACCGCTCGAGCAAGTGCCGTTGGTCCAAAAGGATCTGATCATGCGCGCCAATCGCGGATCGAAGCCGGTGATCACGGCGACGCAGATGCTCGAGTCGATGGTCCACGCGCCGACACCCACGCGGGCGGAGGTCAGCGACGTCGCCAACGCCGTGTTCGACGGGACGAGCGCGCTGATGCTGTCAGGCGAGACGGCGA
>JAGWST010000412.1 GCA_028869325.1 bacterium
CGCGTCAACGCCATCGTCCCCAGCGCTTTCCCGTCGCGCTGCACCGCGAGCGAGATGGGCGTGCCGTTCTTGCCGCGAATCATCTTCGAGTCCGCCTCGACGGGAAGCCCCTTCGTGCTCTTGCCGTTGACGGAGAGAATCAAGTCACCCGGCTGTATGCCGGCCTTGTCGGCGGGCCCACCCTGGATCACCTGGCGCACCAGCAGATACTTGGACTGCTCGTCGACGTCGATCACCACGCCGATGCCGGAGAACTTGAAGCCGTCCAAGCCCTGGTTGAGCTCCGCGTACTCCTTGGGGTCCAGAAAGACCGTCCAACGGTCGTGCAGCGACGAGAGCATCCCGCTGATGGCGCTGTAGGTGATGCTCCTCGCGCTGATCTTGCCGTTGGCCGCTTTCACGGCCGCCTCGACCTCCGAGTCTAGCGCGCGCACGTTCTGATCGGCGCTGGTCGAGGCGTGCAGTTCGGGAAGCTGGACGTTCTTGAGGCCCGACTTCTTCATGTACGCCAGCATGTTGTTGCGGGCGCCCTCGAGCAGAGTCTGTGGATCGACCTTCTTATAGAACTCTGCGGTCGCGCGTGCGTACGCGGTCTCGAGCTCCTGCTGATCGCCCCCCGGCAAGGCCGTGGGCGAGGTCGCCAGCGCCGGTGCCAGCGAGGCGACGCCGAGCAGCGTGGCCAGAAGGACGGGAAGGAGCCGAAAGCGTCGCATGGTGTCCACCTATCGATGTCGCGCCCCGCTGGGGCAAACGTGGTACAGAGAGTCTATCGGCCGGCGAGCTCGCGATCGAGCAGGTTCTTTGCCGCCGTGAGTTGCTTGTCGTTCGGCGAGTCGATGATCGCCGGGTCCACCTTCTGATCGACCACGATGTCTGGTTCGATACCCTTGTGGTCGATATCTCGCCCGCTGGGGGTGAGGTAGCGTGCTGTGGTGATCTTCAAGGCCGAGAGATCAGGCAACCGGTATATGCTCTGCACCACACCCTTACCAAACGTCCGAGTGCCCAAGACGGTTCCAACATGGTCGTCCTGGATCGCTCCAGCGGTGATCTCCGAGGCGCTGGCCGTATACTTGTTCACCAGAACGACAAGCGGCTCGGCCGGCGCGTACCGGCCGGTGGCCTGGTGAACGTCGCGATTGCCCGGCCGGTCGACGGTCGAGACGATCACGCCCTGCTTGATCCAGAGGCTCGAGATGTCGACCGCGGCGTCGAGCAGGCCGCCGCCGTTGTTGCGCAGATCGAGAATATAGGCCTTCGCCCCCCCACTGCGCGTCTTCGCGATCGCGGCGCGCAACTCGTCGAACGACGAGGTGCCGAAGTCGGCGAGGCGGATGTAGCCGATCCCGTCCTCCACCTTGGCGGCCACGGAGGGCACGTGGATCTGCTCGCGGACCACGGTGACGGTGCGCGTCGCTTTTTCGCCCTGGGAGCGCACCAAGAGCTGGACCGAGGTGCCCGTCCTACCGCGGATCTCGCGCTCGACCATGTCCAGCGACTGGCCCTTGACCGGCTTGCCGTCCACGGCCAGGATCACGTCGCCCGCTTTGATGCCGGCGTGCGCCGCTGGCGTGTTCTCGATCGGCTGCACCAGAATCTGGCCGCTGCGTGGGTCCTGCACGATGTAGACGCCGATGCCGCCGAAGTCACCGCCGTTGAGCGACTCCTCCAGCTGCCGGATCTCGTCGGGCGTCAAATACGTGGTATAGGGGTCCTTCAGTCCCGCCAGCATGCCCTTGATCGCCTGCTGCATCAGCACCGTATCGGTGAAGCGCTTGCCGTAGCGATCGATCGCCGCCTGAAGCACGTTGTCGAGCACGCGCTGGTCGGCCGTGACGTCGCCCGTCGAGGCCAACTGCGGCAGTGCCGGCTGGGCGACGCCATGCGTTTTTAGGTACTCGCTCAGGCCGTTACGCTCGCCGCTCACGAGCACCTGATCGTCGACCGGCTTATAGTAGACGCTTTGAATCTTCTGGAACGATGCATTCAACAGCCGCCGGTCGAGCGCCGAGCCGTGAATGAAGATATCGGGAATCTCGACGGAGGCGACGCTGTTCTGTGTGCCGATCGTCACACTCTGCTCGGCTTCGCGCGCCTGACGCTCGCGCTGCACGATCACGGCGCCTGAGAGCGAGGCGATGACGACGACGAGCAACGCCGCCAGGGCGCGGCCGGGGAGCTTCACGTGCGGGACGTCTCCTTAAGGGCGCGCCTGTTTCGCGTCAACGAACGCACCTCCCTGTCAGTGGAGGAGCGCCGTCGGGTCGGTCGGCTTGCCGTTGACGCGAACCTCGAAGTGCAGATGCGGCCCGGTTGCCATGCCTGTCATGCCGACCGCACCGATCGCCTGCCCGCGTTGTACGTCTTGCCCCACGTTGACGAAGATCTGCGAGCAGTGGCCGTAGAGCGTGGCAACGTTGTCGCCGTGATCGACGATGATCGCCTTTCCGTAGCCGCCGTACCATCCCGCGTAGATCACGCGCCCAGGCGCGGCGGCGGCGATCGTCGCACCCGTCGGCGCGCCGATGTCGATGCCGGGATGAAAGTCCATGCGGCCGCCGCCGAATGGATTCGCGCGGAGCCCGAACGGCGAGGTGATCGGGCCGGAGAGCGGCCACGAGAGGGCGATCGGGGCACCCGCTGGCGCCTCGCCGCCGGCGATGGCGCGCGCGCGGCGCTCACGCTCCAGGCGCTCCGCCTCCTCGCGCTGGCGCTCGACGATCAGCTTCTCGAGCGCCGCCTCCTCCTGGGCGGAGAGCCCTTCGAGATCGGCCACCTGACCGGCGACCCGGTTACGCTGACTCTGCGCCGCGGCCACGAGCTGTGTGCGCTCGTCGGCCAGCGCGTTGAGCTGCCGCTGCGTCTGCTCCTGCCGCTGGCGGGCGTCGGCCAGCTGCGCCGCGTTGCTCTCCAGATCGTGCCGCAGCGCCGTCACGCGCTCCTCGGCCGCGCGGCGCTGGCGCACCGTTACTTGGTTAGCGTGCACGATCAGCCGCAGGTCCTCCCAGCGTTCGACGAAGTCGGCGAACGAGGTGGCGCCGAGCAGCACGTCGAGATAGCCAAGATCGCCCTTCTCGTAGATCGAGACCAGGCGGCCCTCCAGAGCGCGCCGGTGAAGGTCAAGCGAGCTCACCGCTGCATCCAGCTGGCGCTTGTTCCAAGCCAGACGCGCCTCCACGGAGCGCGTCTGACCCTCCAACACCCGAAGGTGCGCACGCGTGGCATCGATCGCGTGGCGCGTATCGCTCAACTGCGACTGCAGATCGCGGACCTTGACCTGCGCCTGCTGAAGCTCGCCCTTCTTGCGATGCAGCTGCTGCTGCACCGCCTGCATGTGATCCTGCTGCGCGCGGATGCGCTCGTCGATCGAGTTGCGATGCCCCGCGGTGGCTCCCAGGACGAAGGGCAGCAGCGTTGCGAGGGCCATCAGCGACGCGAGCCGGCGATTCACTGTCTGCGCTTGTCCTTCACGTAGGTAGAGCCGGGCATCGACTTCGCGTGGCGCTTGAGCTCCGCAGCCATCTCGCCCACCAGGTGGTGCGAGACGATCGGCCGATGCTCGTTCGAGACCACGGCGATCGAGATCGACATGACCGGGTAGCGGTTGAGCGTGCCGCGGCGATCGCGCGTCTCGATGTAACCCTGGCGCAGGTCGCGCTCGTTGTAGAGCGTGCGAATGCGCACGTCGAAGGCACGGATGATCGCTCCGCAGACCGCGTCCACCAAGTGTGGATGCGTGGCCACGATGAAATCGTCGCCGCCGATATGGCCGACGAAGTCGCCCTCGGCGCCGTACTCGCGGACGCACTCCACGACGACCGTCGCGACCAGCCTGATCGCGTCGTCGCCGTGCATGAAGCCGTAGACGTCGTTGAAGGCCTTGAAGTTGTCGAGGTCGATGTACAAGACGGCCCACTTCTCGTCGGAGGCTACGCGCCGCTTGATCGCCTCCTCGATCGCCAGGTTGCCGGGCAGGCGCGTCAGCGGCTGCAGCGCCGAGTCCTGCGCCACAC
>JAGWST010000413.1 GCA_028869325.1 bacterium
CGCGCACGATCTGCGAGGTCTTGGTGAGGCCCAGACGGCATATCTGGTGTGCCGGCAGCCTCTCGATGCGTCGATCGCGGAGCGTGATCCGGCCGCTGTCGGCGTGCAGCAGGCCGCAGATGAGATTGAAGAGCGTGCTCTTTCCGGCGCCGTTCGGACCGATGAGGCCGACGATCTCACCGTCGTCCACTCGAAACGTAACGTCACGCAGCACCTGCAGGCCCCCGAAGCGCTTGGCAACGCCCTCCAGCGCTAACACGTCATCGAGCCCTCCGGCGCGGGAGCGCGGCGACGCGACCGGGCGCCGAGACGGCCGAAGAATCCTGCGATCCCCTCCGGCTGCAGCACGACCACGGCGATGAGGATCAGCCCGTACACGACCTTGGCGATACCGGCCGCTGCTCCGCTGCCCGAGCCGGTCATCGCTTCGCCCAAGGGCACCAGCAGCGCCGCGCCCAGCAGCGGACCCCACCACACCTGCGCGCCTCCGACGATCGCGTAGAGCGCGAGCTGCACGGAGACAGTGATGGAGAGCACGGAATCCGGATCGACGAAGCCGGTCACTTGGGCGTAGAACGTGCCGCCGATCGCCGAAAGCACGGCACCCAGGGCAAAAGCTTGCATCTTGGTCCAGAAGACGTCGATGCCCGCCAAGCGCGCCGCTACCTCGTCGTCGCGGATAGCGCGCAAGCGATAGCCCAGCTTCGAGCGTAAGACGCCGCGCGCGAGCGCGAGGGTAAGGAGCACGGCGACCGCAACCACCTCGTAATAGTTCCGCGCCAGCGGGAACTGCAGCAGCCAGAGCGAACTGCGCACGAACGGCAATGAGACACCGCCGGCTCCGCCGGTAAGGGGCTGCACGTAGATGGCGACGATACGAACGATCTCCGCCAACGCCAGCGTCGCCAGTGCAAAGTAGTGGCCGCCCAAGCGAAAGACGATCGCGCCGATCCCCGCCGCCACGAGCACTGCCAGCGCCGCACCCGCCCAGATACCAATCCACGGGCTCAGCCGGAAATCGGAGAAGAGCAACGTTGACGTGTAGGCACCGATGCCGAACATGATCGACTGGCCGATCGAGATCTGGTTGGCATAGCCTCCCAGCAGCGTCCAACCGACCGAGGCGATCACGTAGACGCCGGTCATCGTCGCCACGCGCATCATGTAGTCCGTGAGGTGGAAGAGCGGCAACGTCAAGATGAGCGCCGCCACGGCGACCATCACGATCCATTCCCGGCGATCTCGCTCACCTGACATTAGCGCGCCCTAGAATGCCCGCGGGGCGAATCATCAGCACGCCCACGAAGATGGCGAAGACGATGAGGTTCTCCAGCGCCGAAGGCAGGAAGAGCGTGGAGAGCGACTGCGTGACGCCCACGATCAAGCCGCCGAGCATCGCGCCGGTTACGTTGCCGAGCCCCCCGAGCACCGCCACCGTGAACATGATGACCACGTACTGCAAGCCGATGGTCGGAAAGACGTAGGCGTAGGGAAGAATCACGGCGCCGGCCAGCCCGGCCAGCCCCGCGCCGATACCGAAGGTGACCATGCGCACCAGGCGCACGTTGACGCCGCAGAGCGTAGCCGCCGCCTCGTTGACCGCCACCGCTCGAATCGCGCGGCCGAAGGCGGTTCGCCCGAGGAAGACGTGCAGCGCGATCCCCACTGCCGCCGACCAGGCAAAGGCCAAGAGATACGGCACGGGGATCTGCACGTGACCCACCGAGAGCGCGCTCGCCTGGTAGGGCACCCGTACCGATTGAAAGTCCGCGCCAAAGAGCGCCAGAGCTGCGTTTTGAAGCGTGATCGCGATGCCCACAGTGAGGAAGATCTGGCTGATCTGCGGGCCGTGTAGCACACGCCGCACCAGCCCGATCTCGATCAGTGCGCCGAGCACGAAGAGCGCTGCAAAGCCCAGCACCGCTGCCGCCATCGGATCGAGGTGGAGACCGACGAATGCGAAGTAGGCGACGTACATCCCGAGCATCAGGAAGTCGCCCTGCGCGAAGTTCACGATCTCCATCACACCGAAGATGAGCGTGAGCCCCATGCTAATGAGGGCGTAGATGCCCCCGATCAGCAAGCCGTTGACGACGGCCTGAACGAGCGCCATCTACTTAGCAGATGCCCCGACCCACGCCGGCGCCGCACGACCAGGCCCCGGCGGCCAGATCGTCACCATCTCCCCCTTCTGCCATTGGACCATGACGGGGTAGGCGAGCGCGTTCAATCCCGTAGCGTCAAACTTGACGCCATCGGAGGGAAGCCCCGCGAAGGGTCCGCCTTTAACGTCCAGCTTCGCGAGCGCATCGCGCAACGCTGCCGGCGTCGTGGCCCTGGATTCATCGATCGCCCCACGAATCGCGTAGAGGCTAACAGCATTCTCGTAGGCTTCATGGGGGGCGAACGTGTGGTACTTGGCCTGATAGCGCTGCTCGAAGCCGCCATACGCATCGTAGGACGACGTGTCGATGCTCATGATCCCATCGGCAAGCGGGCCGAGTGCTTGCTTGAAAGCGGGAACGACGAAGCCGCCGGCACCACCCGCGATCTGCACCTTGGCGTGGCTCTGGTTCAAGGCGCGGACGATGAGCACCGTGTCCGTGAAGTACGACTCCGGGAAGACCACCTGCGCGCCGCTGGCCGTGATCTTCTGCACGAGCGGCGTTGCGTCGGTCAGACCGTGCGGGTATGCGTCGTAGAGCGCGACGTCCACGCCCAGGCGTTCGGCCTCCTTCTTCAGGCCCGCCGCTTGCGATGTCCCGAAGGCCGTGTTCTCATAGACGATAGCGATCTTCTTGACCTGCTTTCCGGCATGCTTGGCGATGTCCAACACGTACTCGATTTGCTTCGCGCCGATCGCCGACGCCTTGGGAACGACCTGGAACGTATCCTTGTAGCCGCGATTGGTGAGATCGTCGGTGAAGGACATCGTGAGGAAGGGGATGCCGCGCCGCTCGGCTACCGACGAGGACGTAAGGCTCAAGAAGCTCGCGTAGGTACCGATGATGGCGATCGGATGGACGTCGTCGATGAGGCGGGCCGTGGCGTTGGCAGCGCCCGCGGCCTCGCTGGTGCTGTCGCGGATCACGAGCTTGATCTTGGCGCCCCCCAACCCGCTGAGGCCGCCGTGGGCGTTGATGTCGTCCGCGGCGAGCTCGACGCCCGCCGCGGAGGTTTTGCCGAACGCGGCGAGGTTGCCGGTCAACGGCATGACGACGCCGACGACCACCGGAGCCGGCCCGGCTTGTGCGAGGAGAGGCAACAGGCCGGCGATCAAAACACCTGACAAGACCGCAGCGATCGATCGAATGACGTGATGCATGACTATCGTGCTCCTTTGCAGAGAGACGAAATTAGGAAGCGACCTTGGGAACCTCGAATTTCGCCCAGCGTTCCAGTAGAAGCAGCACCTCCGTGAAGTCTACGCGCTCGCCCATCGCCTCGCGCGCCAGCAGATAGTGCTCCTCGGTCGATGCGAGGATCGGAGCCGGAACATCGAGCTCGCGCGCAAGTCGCGCGGCGATGCCCAGGTCCTTCGCCATTAAGCCCATCTGGAAGCCGTAGTCGAACGTGCGCGGCAGCACGGCGGCGGGAATCTTATGTTGCACGGCGTGCGAGGTAGCGGTGCTGGTCTTCCAGACGTCGACCAGCGTCGCCGGGTCCAGACCCGCGCGCGCGCCGATCAGCAGCGCCTCGGAGGAGGCCCAGAGCGCCACGGCCGATAGGAAGTTGTTGAGCGATTTCACGGTATCGCCGGCACCCACGGTGCCCACGTGGCGGACGTTCTTGCACATGTGCGCGAGCAGCGGGCGGTAACGCTCCACGACGGCGGCGTCGCCGCCGACCATCGCGGTCAGCTCGCCAGTCTTCGCGCGCGGAACGCCGCCGCTCACCGGAGCGTCGATCATCTCGATCCCGCGTTGCGCGAGCTCGGTCGCCAACTGCTTGGTCGGCGTCGGCGCGGCGCTGGTCATATCGATGAGCGTTCGCCGCTTTACCGAGCCAGTGAGGGCGCCGCCCTCGCCAAGCACTGCCTCACGCACCTGGACGTCCGTGGGGAGTATCGTGATCACGACCTCGCCCGGCAATTCGGCGCTTCGCGTGGCGACCGGAAGACCACGCTCGCGAAACGGGGCGAGAGCCTCTTCCGAGACATCGGAGACGGCGAGCGAGACCCTGCCCCGCAGGAGATTGTGGGCCATCGGGCCACCCATATGTCCCACCCCGATGAAGAGCACGGTCGGAAGATCGCTCACGCTACGTCCTTTCGCATGCGTTCGAGTGCTGCCAGCACATGCGGGCGAAAGCGCTCGGGATGCTCGATCATCGGGAAATGCCCGATGCCCGGCATGATCGTCACCTCGGCGCCGGGAATCCGCGCCGCGGTTTCGCGCGTCATCTCCGGCGTACAGGAGTAGTCGTACTCGCCGGTGAGGAGCACGACGGGGCAACGCGCCGTGTCGATGCCGGCGACGGCTTGGCGTTCGTCCCACTCTTGACTGTAAAAGTAGACGTCCCCCTGGTAGACACCGGGCGCCGACTGCGCGTAGTACCACCAGTTCTCGCGCCGGTTGTGCTCCGGCGACTGTGGAGCGCAGAGCCCGTACGTATAGGTCGCGACGAGCTCGCCGCCGTTGACGGCGGGATGGTCCAGATACTCGAGGTACCGCCCTCCGGCTCGAGCCGTGCTCTCCAGGCCGATGATGCCGGAGAACCGCTCTCCGTGCCGCGCCGCCAGGCGCAGCACGATGGCGCCGCCCATCGAACAACCCATCACTACCGGGCGCTCAAGCTCGAGGGCGTCGATGACCGCGAGAATCGTGCGCTCGTAACGGTCGGCCGTAAGCCGGTAGCGCTCACGCCACCATGAGCCCAGCGGCGAGGACCGCCCGTGGTACGGCAGGTCGAAGGCCACGACACGCCAGCGTGCCGTGATCTCGGGATCGTTGAGGATGTAACGGTACTGACGGCTGTCGGCACCTGCGGTGTGCAGACACAGCAGTATGGGTCCCGCGCCGGCCTCCTCGAAGTAGACGCGCGCACGTTGGCCTTCGAGATCGACGCTCGCATAGCGTCCGATGATCGGCTCAAGCTCCATGTGCCGCCTCCTGCTGCGCGCGAACCACGCGCAGCAGCTCCGTCATGCGGGTGAGGGCGCGAGCGTTCTGGGCGGCGAGCAGCGTGTTGCCCTCCCAGACGAACTCGGGCACGCGCATGCGCATCGCCCAGATATCGGTAAAGAACGGCGGCGGCGGAGTCCGTGTGAACTGCTCCCAGATTGCCTCCGGAGCGCGCAATGCAAAGTCCCACGGCGCGTCGAAACCGGGCTCGCGCGAGAGCTCGGCGATCCGGCCGCCGCGCACGCGCACGAGGCGGCGCGCACCGCCGCATTGGAAGAGGACGTCGGCGGTAAAGAATCTGCCAACGTTGCGGTACTCCTCGTCGCCCTCCAGCGTCTCAGAGAGCCGAGCGAGTAGGTGTGTCATCGGTCCCCTTCCTGAGGATGCCCATCGCGACAGCTTGCGCACTGCGCACATGGTCGAGGCAGGCCTGCCATGCGGCGTCTCCGTCGCGCGCCTTGATGGCGCCCATGAGGATGCGGATCTCCTGCAGGGTCTTCGCAGCGCGCCCCGGATGAGAGAGCGAGGTCGCGCGCAGCATCGTGATGCGCCCTTGTATCGAGGAGAGAAAGGTCATCAGCGCTGCGTTTCCGGACCCTCGCATGAGAATCTCGTAGAAGCGGCTCTTCACCCGCAGACCCTCGCTTGCGTCTCCGCGCTTGAGCGTAGCCTCGAGCTCGCGAAAGACGGCTTGCAGCTCCTTACGCTGCTCCGTCGTCGCACGCTCGGCGAAGAGCCGCCCCGCCAGCGCTTCCAGGACGGCCCGAATCTCGTAGATCTCGGCGGCCTCCTCGAGGCTCACCGTCGCCACCACCGGACCGCGGTGCGGGATGATCTTGATCAGCCCCTCGCTCTCGAGCTGGCGCAGCGCCTCGCGAATCGAGGTGCGGCTCACCCCGGTGAGCTCGCAGAGCTCACGCTCCACCAGACGCTGTCCAGGCAGGAAGCGCCCCTCCGTGATCGCGCGGCGCAAATTCTCGGTGATCTGCTGCCGCAAGGGTGCCGCCACCCTGGCAACCCGCATCGAGGTGTCCATGATAGCGATGATTATGGATTGTATGATTGCATGATGTCAATACGGTCTGCTAGTATTATACTCTCGATCCGTCCTCTGCTAAGGAGATCGCCGATGCCGTACACGACGGTAAAACCACTGGAGCTCGTCGACTACCACCTCTACATTGACGGCCACTTTCAGCATGCGCAGAGCGATGGACGTCTCCCCGTGATCGATCCAGCGACGGGCGAGCAATGGGCGACGATCGCCGATGCAGGGGCAAAGGACGTCGAAGCGGCCGTCTTCGCGGCACGAGCGAGTTTCGAGGGCACCTGGGCGAAGACGACGCCCGCCGCGCGCGGACGGCTCTTGCACCGCCTGGCCGACGCGATCGAGCGGCACGCCGACCGGCTGGCCGGATTCGAGGTGCGCGACAACGGCAAGCTCTTGCGCGAGATGCTCGCGCAGCTCAAGGCCGTGCCCAACTGGTATCGCTACTACGCGGGCCTGGCCGACAAGGTCCACGGCCGGACGGTGCCCATGGAGCGGCCCACGCTCTTCAACTACACCCTCCGCGAGCCGTTCGGAGTGGTCGCCTGCATCACACCCTGGAACTCACCTCTGCTGTTGGCGGGCTTCACTATCGCTCCGGCGCTCGCCGCGGGTAACACCATCGTGCTCAAGCCCAGCGAGCACGCCTCCGTCTCCTCGCTGGAGTTCGCGCGATGCTTCGAGGAGGCGGGCTTTCCGCCCGGCGTCTTCAATGTGGTGACGGGCGGAGGCGCAACGGCTGGAAGCGCGCTGGTAGGCCATCGCGGCGTCGACCGGGTGGTCTTCACAGGCAGCGGTAACGCGGGTGCGCGCGTGGCGGCCAACGCCGTCAGCCACTTCGCCGAGGTGACGCTCGAGCTGGGAGGCAAATCGCCGAACATCATCTTCGAGGATGCTCCACTCGACGCCGCCGTCTCCGGCATCCTCGCCGGAATCTTCGCCGCCAGCGGGCAGACGTGCATCGCCGGCTCGCGCGCGTTGATCCACCGTTCAGTCTACCAGGAGGTGTTGGAACGGCTGCGCGATCGAGTGGGGCGTATTCGTCTGGGACCCCCAATGGATGCGGAGACGGAGATGGGACCGATCGCCAACCAGCCGCAGTACCAGAAAGTGACCTCGTACGTCGAGGCGGCCAAGAGCGAAGGGGCGAGGCTGGTGGCCGGCGGATGTCCCGCGCGCTCCGCCGGGCTCGAGAAGGGGCTGTACTACGAGCCTACGGTGTTCGCCGATGTGCGCAACGAGATGCGGATCGCGCGCGAGGAGGTCTTCGGTCCGGTGCTTGCGCTCATCCCCTTCGAGAGCGAGGCGGAGGCGCTGAGAGTGGCCAATGACACGGAGTTCGGCTTAGCCGCGGGGATCTGGACGAAGGATCTGGGCCGCGCGCATCGGCTTTCTCGCGCGCTGCGTGCGGGAACGGTGTGGGTCAACACCTATCGTGCGCTCTCGCCGAACATGCCGTTCGGCGGATACAAGTCCAGTGGGATCGGCCGCGAGAACGGCGCCGACGCAATCCACGACTTCACGCGCGTGAAGAGCGTGTGGGTGGAGACGGAGCCCGTCGCCGGCGACCCCTTCACGATCAAGCTCTGACTCCCGGTCGCGCCCCTCGAAGGGATCGATCTCGCCGACGTCGCGGAGAGGCTGCCCGAGGAGCTCTCGGGAGGCCAGGCGCAACGCGTCGCCTTTGCACGGGCGCTGGTTGCATCCCCGGCGCTGCTTCTCGAAGACGAACGCTCGAGGGGACGCCGACCGCGCTTCGTTGCGGCGCGCAGATGACAGCAGTCGACTCGATGGTCTTGCATCTCGAAGGTAAGTAAGCGGAAGATGAGGCCGCTAGCCGGCCCGCCGGGCGAAGCGGACGCTGGCAACGACGATCAACGCAAAGCCGAGTGCCATCATCGCGGTCACCGACGGCCACAGCGCGTCGAGCCCCGCGCCTCGCAGGACGATTCCGCGCAGGATCTCCAGGAAGTAGGTCAACGGGATCAGATACCCGATCCACTGCATCAGCGGCGGCATGAGGTCGCGCTCGAAAAAGAAGCCCGAAAGCAATATCGAGGGCATCGTCAAGGCGAACGTCATCAGCATCGCCTGGACCTGCGTGCGGGCAACCGCCGAGACCAACAGGCCTAGGCCCAGCGCGGAAAGCAGAAATCCCAGTCCCAGCGCAAGCAAGAGGCCCAGACTCCCGGCGATCGGCACGTTGAAGATCCAACGCATCGCCCCTAAGACCAAGAGAAAGTCGATGAAGCCGATCGCCACATAGGGCGCGATCTTTCCGAGCATCACCGCAAGCGGCCCGATAGGTGTGACCAGCAGTTGATCGAGCGTGCCGCGCTCCCGCTCTCCAACGATCGAGAGCGACATCAGGAAGATGGTGATCACCTGCATGATCACGCCGATCAGCCCGGGAACTAAGAAATTCGCACTACGCAGGCTCGGGTTGAAGAGCATCCGCGGGCGCACGTCGACCAGCGTGGGACGCACGCGACCCGGGCCGAACGATGCCTGGAGCGCCGTTCCTATGGACGTGGCGGCGCCGTAAGCCTCTTGAGCGATGCTGGAATCCGAGCCATCGATCAGCACTTGCAGCATTCCGGGGCGTCCTGCCAAGATGTCGGCCGTAAACTCGGGGGCAACGTCAAAACCGACGCGGACGCGCCCGGCGACGATCAGGGCGCGCAGCTCCGCACGAGACCGGGCCTGGCGGACCAAGTCGAACTCGCCAGAGGCCCGTAGAGCATCGAGCGCACGAACGGCAAGGGCTCCACGGTCCTCGTCGAGGAACGCGGACCCGATGTGCTCTACCTTGGTGTTGATCGCGTATCCGAACAGGAGAAGCTGAACGATCGGCAAGAGCAGCGCCAGGGCGAGCGTGGTCGGATCGCGAGCGACGTGAATCATCTCCTTGTACAGCATCGCGCCGAAACCGCGCAGATTGGCGGCGCTCCTCACGTCTTCGCACGACCCCGAGTCAAAGCCACGAAGACGTCCTCGAGCGAGGCGTCGATCCGGGAGACCTCTCCGATACCCTTCGAGGCACCGCCGATGTCGCTCCCGAGGCGATCCGCTGCGATGTCGTCCCGCACGATCACATGGAGCTCGCGGCCGAAGATGGTCACGTCGCGCACGTACGGAAGCGAGCGCGAGCTCGCGAACGCCTCCATCACCCGCTCGGTCTCGACGCGATAGCGCAGCGTCCCTGGCTCATCGACCCCCGGGAGAAGGCGTAGCTCCTCGAGCGTACCGCAAGCGATCAAGTCTCCATCGTAGATGTATCCCACGCGTGAACAGCGCTCCGCTTCGTCCATGTAGTGGGTCGTCACGAAGAGGGTGACGCCCTTTTGCGCCAAGGCGTAGAGAAGGTCCCAGAGCTCGCGGCGCGCCACCGGATCGATGCCTGCAGTCGGCTCATCGAGAAAGAGCACGCGCGGCTCGTGGAGGAGCGCGGTCGCCAATGCCAACCGCTGCTTCAACCCGCCGGAGAGCGTTCCGGCAAGCTGACGGAGGAACGGCTCCACGCCCGTCAATCGGGCCACTTCCTGGGCACGCCGCTCCCGCTGCGCAGAGCCCAGCCGGTAGGCGCGCCCGTAGAACTCGAGATTCTGCGCAACCGTGAGATCTTCGTAAAGCGCAAACGACTGAGACATGTAGCCGATGGACTGCCTCACCTGCTCACCCTGGGTCGCCACATCGAAGCCGGCCACCCGCCCCTGCCCCGCCGACGGCCGCACGAGGCCGCACAGCATCTTGATCGTGGTCGACTTGCCGCTTCCGTTGGGGCCCAGGAAACCGAAGATCGCCCCGCGCTCGATCTCGAGGGAGAGCGCTCGCACGACCTCCCGCATGCCGTAGCGCTTCGTAAGCCCTTGCGCCGCGATCGCGGAGCCGGCGCTCACGGGGCCGCGACCTCGACGGTCGTCCCGCCGTAGATCATGCGCTTCGGATCGTGGATGCGGATCTTGACGCCGAAGACGAGATCCCCGCGATCCTCGGCGGTCTGGACGTTGCGTGGCGTGAACTGCGCATTCGTATCTACTTCTTCGATCGTACCGTTGAAACGGCGTCCCGCCAGCGCGTCGGAGCGCACCTCGACTCCGCGCCCAACCACGAAGGAGCCAAGGGCGCGTTGCGGGACGTAGATGCGTACGTACGGATCGAGGAACTCATCGACGACGGCGACTGCCGCTCCAGGCTCCACGATGTCTCCGGGGCGCAGATCGAGGTTCCGCAGCACGCCGTCCGCCGGCGCGC
>JAGWST010000414.1 GCA_028869325.1 bacterium
AGGCCGCCTTTATACGCGCGCATCACCACGATCACCAGCAGCGCGTAGATCACCAGATCCCACTCGCCGAACGGTTGCAGATAGGCGCCCAGAAGCTGGATGATCGGTGCCCCGATCAGCGGGCCGGCGAAGGTTCCGAGGCCCCCGATCATCACCATGGTGATGATCTTTCCGATCTCGCTGAAGCCGGCCATCTGCGGGCTGAGCAGCGCTGTATCGTGCGCGTAGAAGGCGCCAGCCAGGCCGGAGAGGCCGCTGGTCACGGCAAAGACGAAAACCTTGATGAGGGTGGTATCGATGCCCAGGCTCTGCGCCCGCAGCTCGTCGTCCTTGATCGCTCGCATGATCGTGCCGATCGGCGAGCGCACGATGCCGTACACGATCAACAGCGCGGCCACCGCCACGGTCAGCAAGAGCCAGTAGTACGGACGCGGCGCCAGCGCCGCGAAGATCGGGGGCAGGCTCAGCCCCAGGTGACCGCGCGTGATCTGATGGGCCGCCGTGAGCACGATCTGCAGCGTCTGCGCGAAGGCCCATGTGGCAATCGCCAGATAGATCGCGCGCATGCGCACCGTCATCACACCCAACGCCAAGCCGGCGATCGTGGATGAGATGACGGCAAAGACGATCCCTTGCCAGATGGGAATGCCGTAGTCATGGATCAGCAGGCCCGTCGTGTAGGCACCGATCGTGGCGAAGCTCTGCTGCGCAAGGGAGAACTGTCCCGTGTAGCCCGCCAGCAGGTTCCAGCACGCCGCCAGGATCACGTAGTAGAACGAGACCGTGAGCACGTGGAGCACGAACTCGTTGGTCACCAGAGGGAGCAGCGCGAGAATCGCCACCGCCGCGGCGGCAACCGCCCATGCACTCCCCCGCGCGCGTTCCGCGTCAAGGATCTCCGCCATCATCCCAGCCGTCGACGACGTTGCGGTTGGCCACCACGTCGTAGAGCGTCCCCTCCATCAACACGGCGCCCTCAGCCAGCACCACGATGCGCGAGCAGAGGCGCTTCACCTCCTCCATCTCGTGGCTGATCACCAAGAACGTGACGCCGCGCGCCAGGTTCTCGCGCTCGATGAGCTCGATCATCGTCTCCTTGATCGCCGGGTTCATGCCGGCGAATGGCTCGTCCAGCAGGTAGCAACGGATGTCGGGCACCACGAGTCCGCTTGCAAACTGCAGCAACGCTCGCTGGCCTCCGGAGAGCGCGCGCGCGGGAAGGTCGGCCAGCGCCGAAAGCTTGATCGACTCGAGCAGCTGCTCCACGCCGCGCTTGCCATGGTAGGGACCCGGCTTCTCTTGGCCCGGCGCGCGCGCGCGTGCCAGGCACGGCAGCAGCAGGTTCTCACGCACGCTCAAACTGCCGAAGAGCTTTGAGACCTGAAAGGTGCGCAGCAGGCCCAAATGGGCGATGCGGTAAGGCGGCATCCCCACGATGCTGCGCCCCGCCAGCCTCACATCTCCCGCATCGGGGCGATAGATACCGCTGATCAGATTGGCGAGCGTCGTCTTGCCCGCGCCTTTGGGCCCGATCAAGCCGACGATCTCGCCGCGCGCCACGCGCAAGTCAACCCCGTTCGTCACCACGACCCCGCCGAAGCTCTTACGCAGCCGCTCGAGCTCCAGCAACGCCTCGCTCATCGCGCATCGCCCGATCCGGCTGTGGGCGGATGAAAGCGCAGCGACAGCTCGAACGGACCCTCGCCGCGCTCCGCGATTTGCACTGCAAGGGGTCCCTCGCCATCGGGCGCCAGGAGATGGAGATCCGTCTCGCCGATGACGAAGCGCCGGCCATAGGCGCGCAGATCGCTGCGCGTGAGGGACCCGCCCTCGGCCAGCAGCAGCGCATCGCGATAGAGCGGCAAGGCGGCGTCGAGGTCGCGCACGGCGATGCCCACCGTTGAGACGCCGCACGCGCCGTTGGCGTGAACCCCGGGGGACTCGCTGCGCAGACGCTCGGCGTCGGGCGTCTCCCACTCGATCAAGAACGGCCACGGCCGGCGCCACTGCACGCCGCCCGGCGCGACGATGCGCCAGGAAAAGCTCGAGCCGTCGGGGCGCGCGCGCCGCATCGCGACCAGCTCCGCGGCGAGTCCAAGCTTGCGAATGCGCGACGCTTGGTCGGCGATCGCCGTCCCGGCCAAGACAAAGCCCGCCAGGCCCCCGCCTCTCGCCAAGTAGTCCACCAGCACGCGGCCGCTCTCTCCGCTCTCGATCGCCTCGCGGTGGTCGTGCACCGAGATCAGCTCCAGATAGGTGAGGCCGAAGCGGATGATCGCGTTGTGGCTTCCCCGATCGGGATGGCGGCCGCCCAGAGTCACCTCAAAGCCCATGCCGCGGTAGGCCGAGACGGCGGCATCGAGATCGGGGACGGCGATCACGGCGTGATCGAAGCGCGTCAGCATCGCGCCGTATTCCGCGCGGGACCGCCATTCGGCCTGCGCGAAAGCCGCTTGCATGGAGCAACGCGATCGCTACTTCGAGGACTTCGCCGCCGGCGACCGTTTCGAGGCACCGGAGAGCGTCGAGGTGCAGGAACTCGAGATACTAGAGTTTGCCCGCGCCTACGATCCGCAGCCTTTCCATCTGGAGCACCAAGCGGCGGAGCGCAGCATATTCAAGCGGCTGACCGCCAGCGGCTGGCTGACGGCGGCCAAGGCGATGCGCCTCTTCGTCCAGAGCGGGATCCTCCGGGCGACGGGCATCATCGGCCTGGGCGTCGACGAGCTGCGCTGGCCACGCCCGGTGCTGCCCGGCGATCGCCTCTCGCTGGCCGCCGAGGTGCTCGAGACTCGGCGCTCGCGCTCGAACTCGCGCCAAGGTGTGATGCGCATGCGCCTGACGGTCTCTAACCAGCACGGCGAGACCGTCTACAGTTGCATCCCGAATCTCTTGGTGCCGCTGCGCGATCACGCCTGAAGCCGCGCGCAGGCGCCGAAATCGCATCCTGAGAAACCATCGCCATGACGGGCGAGGGCACAGAGCTCCGCAAGCTCGGCACGGTCTTGGCGGCGATGCTGGCCATTCTCGCGTTGGAGGTGGCCGGGGGATTCGTCTCGGGCAGCCTCGCCTTGCTTGCCGACGCGGCCCACATGGCCACCGACGCCGCCTCGGCAGCGCTGGCGCTTTGGGCGGCGTGGCTGGCGCAGCGTCCGCCCGATGCCCGCCGGACCTTCGGCTACGGACGCTCAAAGGTGCTGGCGGCGCTGGCAAACGGCAGCGCCCTCTTCGCCATCGTCGCGCTGGTCTGGATCGAGGGCATTCGTCATCTGAGCCGCCCGCAGCCCGTGAGCCAGGGCATCATGATCGGCGTCGCGGCGGTCGCGTTGCTGGCAAACCTCACCCTTTCGTGGCTCCTGGCCCGCGGTCACGGCGTCTCACTCAACGTGCGCGCGGTGATCGCGCACGCACTGGGCGATGCGCTGGCATCCCTGGGCGTGATCATCGCCGCGGCGATCATCATCGTCACCGGATGGCTGCAGGCCGATGCCGTGATCTCCCTGCTCATCGGCGTCCTCGTCGCCTTCTCAGCGTGGAGTGTCATCCGCGACTCCGTCAACGTCCTAATGGAGGGCGTGCCCCGCGAGTTCGACGTCGAGGCGCTGCGCCACACGCTCGGTGCGTTGCCTTACATCAGCGACGTACACGATCTGCACGTCTGGTGCGTGGACGACCGGGATCTCGCCGCCAGCTTTCACGTCCGTATCCCCGACGCGGCGCTGGCAAACAGCCCTCAGACGGTCACGCGCTTGAAACTCCTGCTCGCCTCGCGCTTCAACGTCGCCCACGCGACCATCGAGGTCGAGTCGCAGAGCTGCGGCGAGGCCTGTGACTAGCAGGTTGCGGCTACGGCGCGCGCTTGGGGGTGCGCAGACGCTCGTAGCGCGAGCGGTCCTCGCCGACGGGGATCGTCGCGTCGATCCCCCACTTGCTGGTGATGCCGCCCGTTGCGGCGGAGGGATCGAGGGCCGAGCCGAGCGCCCCCTCGACGACCACCAGGTCGCGATGGGGCTGCACGCGGTTGGAGATCGCCCATTCGACGTCCGCCGGATCGCTGATATCGATGTCGTCATCCACGACCACCACGCGCTTGATCTCGTTGGCTCCGGAGAAGGCGGCCAGCAGGACGTTCTTCGCCTCACCGAACGTATCGCTGCCGGCTTGATACTGGGCGATCACCCCGTACGTCTCGATCGGCGTTGAGGCGTACTTGGGAAAGCGAAACGTCGCCTCGATCACCTGCTCCGCCGCGGCGAAGGCGCCATCGACATC
>JAGWST010000415.1 GCA_028869325.1 bacterium
AGAAGACGGTTGCGCGGACACCTCTGTGCGTGCCAGGTCGTGTGCCTCCGCACGGTCGAAGGTTGAGGCACCATGGCAGCACGACACGAGCCGCCGCATCCACTCGCCGAGCAGCTCGCCGCAGCCGTCGGCACGGACGGCGAGCTGCTGGACCTCGGCACGGGCGGCGGGCGCAACCTACGCTTTCTCGCGCAGACGCATCGCGCGCTCGGCGTCGACGACGACGCCGAGCGCGCCGCCCGCGTCACCGCCGCGTTGCGCGCCGACCACTTGGACGTGCAGGTGGCGCACGCAGCCTATACGCAGCTGCCCTTCGCGGCGCGGCGTTTCTCGGGCTGCGTCGCGACACACGCCTTGCTCCACGGCACGCGCGCCAAGGTACGGCTGGCCATCGCGGAGGCCTCCCGCGTCATGCGCAGCGGCTCCCCCTTCTTCCTCACGCTGGCCTCCGTGCGCGACAATCGCTACGGCGAGGGGTCGATGGTGGAGATTGACGTCTTCGCGCCAACATCCGGCGACGAGGCGGGCGTCCCCCATCTCTACGTGGACGCCGGCGAGGTGGCACGATTGCTCGCTCCCCATTTCTCCGTCGTCTCGCTACGGGAGGTAGACGCCGATGCCATCGCCGGCCGCTGGGCCCACGGCGAGGGCGCCGCGGCCGGACGGCGCCATTGGTTCGTGGAGGCCCGCCGCCGCTAGAGAATCGAGCGCTGGACAATCGAACGTATGTTCGATATAATGGGGCGGCCATGGGCGCGCCGGAGATCGTCGAGATCCGCGTCAAATCGGTCCTCAACCGGGTCACCGGGATGCCCTTCCGCTGGTCGGTCAACCCCTACCGCGGGTGCATCCACGGCTGCGTCTTCTGTTACGCCCGGCGAACGCACTGGTTTATCGACGAGGACGGCGTCGACGGTTGGAGCACCCGAATCTTCGCCAAGGTCAACGCCCCCGAGGTGCTCCATGCCGAGCTCGCGCGGCGCTCGTGGCGGCGGGAGCGCGTGGCGCTCGGGACGTCGACGGACCCGTACCAGAGCATCGAGGGGCGCTTTGGGATCACGCGCCGCATCCTGGAGGTCTTCCTCGCCGCGCGCACGCCGCTCTCCATCGTCACGCGCTCCCCGCTTATCGAGCGCGACATCGGCCTGCTTACGGATCTCGCGCGGCGCGCCGGCGTCACGGTAGCCTTCAGCATCGCGACGCTCGACGCCGGCCTCGCAAGGGAGATCGAGCCGACGGTCTCGCCGCCACGGCGCCGCCTGGAGGCGCTGAGCGCGCTCGCGGAGCGCGGCATACGGGCCGGCGTGATGCTGGCGCCGATCCTCCCCGGCATCACCGATGATTCGGCCGCGCTAGCGCGCGTGCTGGAGGCGGCTCGTGACGCCGGCGCATCGTTCGTCTCGCACGGCCTGCTCTATCTCGGCGAGGTCACGCGCGAGGCGTACTTCGCCTACTTGCAGCTCCGGCGCCCGGAGCTGCTCCCGCGCTATCGCGAGATCTACGCCGGAACCTACGCCACCCGCGATACGGCGCACGAGCTCGACCGGCGCCTCCAGCGGTTGCGCGCTCGGATTCCGTGCGCGCAACGCGGCGCGTGGCTAGAGCCTCCGCGCGAGGCGGAGCAGCTCGCGTTACTGTGAGCGCACTGCGCGAGAGGACGCGCGAGGCTGGCCTTCGCCGCGCCGCTGCTCGCCGGTCTCCGGTGCCTTCGGCGCAACGCGGACGGGTGCCGCGCGCACGGCGTCGCGTTGCTGCGAGAACCAGACCGGCCGCTGGGGCGTGGTAAACATGCGGAACGGGTGTGCTGGCGGCGTGCTGCGACCGGTGAGAGGTGAACTCTGCCGGCCCGAGAGGCGCAGGTTCTCCGTTGTCGGAACGATCGGCAGCACGCTCCTCACCGCCATGCCACGACTCAAGTCCGCGCTCTGGACGCTCACGTAGCGGTTGAAGCGTCCCGCCGTGAAGTCGCGCGCCCGCACGGCGGTGAGACCATTGGGCGCGTTGATGTTGCGATAGGCCGTTCGCACGTTGGTGACGTTGTAGATATTGGTCGTCTGGTTGATGATCGTGGTGCGATTCACGACGTAGCGAGGCCCCCACCATGGACGGAACACTTCGAAGGGCGCCAGCGGCACCCACCCGATGTTGCCGAAGCCCAGAAAGAGGTTGACGTCTCCCGGACCAAAGCCGATGAAGACCACGAGCGCGGGCCTCCAAAAGCGATGCAGGTACAGCGGACCCGGGTACCAACACCAGCCGACCGCGGGCTGGTAGAACCAGCGCCCGTAGTGGTACGGCGCCCATCCCCACGGTTCGTCACCGACCCACGTCCAGCCGTAGTAGGGCTCCCACACCCAGCGCCCGTCGCGATAGGGCGCCCAGCCGGGGGCTTCGCTGGGGACCCAGACGCTGCCGTAGCCGGCGACATCGGCCCAGCGGCCGTACTGATAGAGATCGGCCGAGCCCGCGAAGTCGCTCGCGTAGGCGTAACCCTGGTACCGCGCCAGGTCGCGATCGCGGCGATCGTTCCAGCGCTCGAAGTCATCGTACGCGACGCTGGCCAGGTACTGGAACTGCGGATTCTCCGCCGGACCCTGCACGAGGAGCGTCTTGCCCGGAAGCAGCGGCTGCGCTCCCCGTGGCCAGAGGACCTCGGCGCGCCCCGAGCGCACGGTGATCTCGGTATTGCCGTCGCGCGTGATCGTGATCCGGTAGCGCCCGGGTTGACCGGCGCGGACGTCCACCGACGGCGTCTCGATCTCCGGATGCGCCTGCGTCGCACGCAACACGGAGAGCTCAACAGTCCCCGCGGCCAATTGTACGACGTGCTCCGCCGGATCGAGCCGCGCGAGCCGCACTTGGGCGTTGGATCCCAGGCGCAGCATCGTGGCGTAGTCGAACTGAACCTCCGCGCGCGACGCGCTCTGCGTCGAGACGGAGTCACCCGCCATCAGCGGAGCGTTGACCGCCGCCGCGACGGTCTCGCCCGAGTCGGCACGGGTCACCGAGACGGCGCCGTCGAGCAGGCTGATGCGGGCGACGCTTGGATCGCCGGTCTCGTCCGCCAGTGCGGGAAGGGCCATGGCGCCAAAGGCCATCGCCAGCAGAACCACGGGGAGCGCTCGTCGCCAGCCCGGCCGGAATGGCAGCACGCTCATCTTCCTGACTCCTCGCCCAAAAACCCTAACTGATGAACGCAGCGCGGCGTGCAAACGTTTCGGCAAGCCGGCGCTACCCCGATTCCAGCATGGCAACAGCCGCAGGGACCTCGGCCACCGATGCGACGGTCACATCGGGCTCCACCAGCGCAGCCTCCGAGCCAGGCACCGTACGACTGCGGTACGGGCGCAGGACGCGCACGGTCCGCATGCCCATCGCCTTGGGCGTCACGACGTCGTTATCGGGGCGATCGCCCACCATGACGGCCTCTGCCGCGTCGACGCCCGCGCGGCGCAGCGCCGTCTCGAAGATCTCCGGCGCCGGCTTGACCAGCGCCACCTCGCTAGAGATCACCAGATCGCTGAAGAAGCGTAGCGCGTGCGCATCGCGCAGCACGTCCCGGATGAAGCTGTCGTAGTTGGCGATCACGCCTAGACGGTATCGCAGCGAGAGGCTCTCGAGCGCCTCGATCGCTCCGGGCAAGAGGCGACTCTGCGTGGCGCCGTGCTCGAGCCGCGGCAGAAAGACGCGCGCCTCCACCTCGGCGGCGCGCGCGGGATCCTGGGGCAGATAGTGCGCGATCAACGCGCGCGCAAGCGAAGGCGGGTTTCTTCGCAACAGACGCCGGCGCGCGGCGGCGAAATCCTCCCCGCTCGTCGCGATGCCGGCGCCCGCCAGCTCTCGCCGCACGACGTCGGCAAGATACGTGACGTAGGCCCGATCGTCGACCAGCGTTCCGCCGACGTCGAAGAAGACCCAGCGGAGCATGAGCGCCGGCTATCGGTCGCCTAGGAGCGCGCCGGACCGCTGGAGATCAAGTCGTGCATGGGCGAGGATGCCGAGGCGTAGAGGCGCTTGGGCATGCGGCCAGCCCGAAAGGCGGCACGCCCCGCATTGATCGCGTCGCGCATCGCCCCCGCCATCAGGACGGGGTCGGCTGCGGCGGCGATGCCGGTATTCATCAACACCGCATCGGCGCCCAGCTCCATCGCGATCGCCGCGTCGCTGGCGGTTCCTACCCCCGCATCAACGATCACCGGCACCTTGGACTGCTCGACGATGATGCGGATGGTATAGGGGTTGCAGATTCCAAGGCCGCTGCCAATCGGGGCGGCCAACGGCATCACGGCGGCGCAACCGACCGCC
>JAGWST010000416.1 GCA_028869325.1 bacterium
AGCGCCCGCGAGCTGGGCCTGGAAGAGGAGCACTTCGAGGACGGCATCATGATCCTCGACGGAGCGGTCAAGATCGGGGAGAACGCCGTCGAGGCGCTGGGCTTGGGTGATGGGGTGCTGGACCTCGACGTCACGCCCAACCGGCCGGATTGCCTGTGCGTGCTGGGCCTGGCGCGCGAGTACGCCGCCGCGATGGGCCGTCCGCTGCGCCTGCCGCAGCTCCTCAGCGGGCCCTACTCGAGCGACCCCGGCGTGCGCGTGGAGATCGAGACCGCGGGCTGCCGCCGCTACGTGGCGCAGCGCTTCGACGGCGTGCGCACGGGAGCCGCGCCGGCATGGATGCGCGTGCGGCTCTCGCAGGCCGGTCAGCGCCCCATCTCCAACCTCGTCGACATCTCCAACTACGTGATGCTGGAAGTCGGCCAGCCGTTGCACTTCTTCGACTGGAAGAGTGTGGCCGGCGGTCACATCATCGTGCGCGACGGTGGCGAGGGCGAGCGGATGACGACGCTGGATGGCGTGGAGCGCACGCTGGACCCGAGCATGATGGTAGTAGCCGACGAGGCCGGGCCCAGCACGCTGGCCGGCATTCGCGGCAGCGCGCGCAGCGAGGTCACCGACGAGACCACGCAGCTGCTGCTGGAGGCGGCCAACTTCGAGGGCAAGCGCACGCGGCGCACATCGCTGGCGCTGGGCTTGCGCACCGATGCCTCGCTGCGTAACGAGAAGGCGCTGCCGCTGGCCTTCACCGATCTGGGCGCGGCGCGCGCCGCGCAACTCTTGGCCGACGAAGGCGCCGCCGTCCATGCGCCCATCGCGGCGGGCCAGGAGCTCCCGCCGCCAAAGCGCATCGCGTTCGCCGTCTCGGAGGTGCCGCGCATTCTGGGCATCGCGATCGACGACGAGCGCGTGGCGGCCAATCTGCGCGCGCTGGGCTTCGGTGTCGTCGCCCAGGCACCCGGCACGCTCTCCGTGGAGGTGCCGCCGTGGCGCGGCGACATCGCCGAGGGCGTCGATCTGGTCGAAGAGGTTGCGCGCATTGAGGGCTACGACGCCATCCCCAGCGAGCTGCCGCCGATCGCGCAGCACGGCATCGAGTCGGACGAGTGGCATCTCGAGAATAACGTCGCCCGCGCGCTCGCGCAGATGGGATACAACGAGATCATCTCACTGCCGCTGCAATCGGGCGCCTTCCTCGAGAAGTACCAGAGCTCCGGCGTCGCTCTGCCGGCCGAGCCGATCGAGATCGTCAACCCGCTCTCGGAGGAGCAGCGCTACCTGCGCTTCGCGATCATGCCGGGGATGCTGCACTGGCTCTCGCGCAACAAGCAAGAGCTGCCGCGGCGCGTCTTCGAGATCGGCCACGCCTTTCGCGGCAACGAGAGCCCGCTAACCGAGGGTACCGTCACCGGCGTTCTCTACGCCGTGGAGGGGCACCCGGAGCCCGACTGGCGAGATGGCGCGCTGCTGGAGTTCCGCGGCGAGATGGAGGCCCTGCTACGCAATCTCACCGGCGTCTGGCCCGATGTGGCGCAGGATACCTTCCACGGCCTCCATCCCGGCAAGACGGCCTCGCTCCTGCTTGCGGGGGAGAACATCGCGCAGATCGGGCGCGTCGATCCGCGCCTCTGCGCCGCCTTCGAGGTTCCGCAGACGACGTACTACTGTTTCGTGCGCATGGAGTGCATGCCGCCGCGGCGCGTCGCCGCCTACCAACCGGTGCCGCGTCTGCCGGGGACCTCGCGCGATCTGGCGCTGGTCATCGACGAGAACGTGGCGGCCGAGGCGATCGTCAACGCACTGCTGCGGGCCGGGATTCCGCAGATCGAGCGCGTGCTGCCGTTCGACGAGTACCGCGGACCGCAGGTGCCCGCCGGCAGGAAGAGCGTGGCCGTGCGCATCTGGCTGCGCGAGCCGAACCAGACGATCACCGACGCCATCGCCGACGAAACCATGTCGCGCGTCGTCGAGATGCTGCGCGAGAGCCTGGGCGCCGAGCCGCGGACCTGATGCTCTCGATACCACGTCTTGGAGAGCTGGGCTGGCCCGACATCGTCTTGGGCGCGCTATTGCTCTTCGCGCTGCTCAAGGGCGCAAAGCGCGGCGGGATCAGCGAGATCGGCGGCCTGCTCGCCATCGTCGTCGCCATCGCGGCGGCGATCCTCTATCGCGGACAGCTCGATCAATCGATCGGCTGGATGACGCACGCCGCCTCGGGCGTCAACCATCTGCTGGGCATCCTGGCGGCCGCGGTGCTGGGCTACGTGGTGGTGCTGCTGATCGCCAGCATCCTAAACGGCGTCATGCGCCTACCCGTGCTGGGCACCGGCAACGCGCTGCTGGGCGCGGCAATGGGTGCGGCCAAGGCCGCCGTGCTGCTGTGGGCGGTCCTCTACGTGGCGCTCTTCTTCCCGCTGCCGCAGGGGATGCGCGGCGATCTCTCGCGCTCGATCCTGGCGGGCTATCTCACGCTACCGAACGCGCGCATCGATCACGCGCTGGAATCGGTGGTGCCGGCCGTCGCGGCTCCGTACATCGATCCGCTCTTCGCGCGCCATAGGCTGCCTCATCGCGCCAACGGCAGCGGCTGGTAGCCCAGCGCCTGCAGCACCTCTCCCAGTGCCGCGATCGCGCGCTGAATATCGGCCAGCGTGATCGCGCCCATCGTCCCCATACGGAAGACCTTTCCCTTCAGCTCGCCTTGACCGCCGGAGAGCACGACACCATGGCGTTCGCGCAGCGCCCGTAGCACGGCGGCGGGGTCGATACCCGCCGGCACCAGCATGGTAACCACCGTCGGCGAGGGATAGCGCGCATCGCCGAAGAGCCGCAGCCCCAGACGCTGCACGCCTTCGCGAATGGCCGCGGCGTGCGCGGCGTGACGCGCGTAGACGCGCTCAGCGCCCTCGGCAAGGTAGCGATCGAGCGCCACATCCAAAGCGAAGACCTGCGAGACGGGCGGGGTCCACGGCGTCTGCCCGTCGGCGCCCAACTCGCGCGCCTTGGCCAAGTCGAAGTAGAAGCGCGGCGTCTTCGCACGCGCGAGCGCATCGCACGCGCGCGCGGAGAGTGCGACGAAAGCCAGCCCCGGCGGTGCGGCGAGCACCTTCTGCGGCGCGCCCACCACCGCGTCGAAGCCCAGCTCGTCCATCGGCATGTGCGAGCCGCCCAGACCGCTGACGCTATCGATCACGCGCAGCGCCGGGTGGCCCTCCATCGCGCGTGAGAGCGCCGCCATATCGTTCTGCACGCCCGTGGAGGTCTCGTTGTGCGTCAGCAGGATGCCGGCGATGCGATGCTCGCGATCCTCGCGCAGACGCGCCGCCAAGCGCTGCGGGTCGAGCCCGTGCCCCGGCTCGGTCTCCAGCAACTCGAGCTGCGCGCCGTGCGCGCGCGCGATCGAGGCCAAGCGCTTGCCGAAGTTGCCGATCGGGCAGCTCAGCAACAGATCGCCGGGGGAGAAGAGGCTGACCACGGCGGCCTCCAAGCCGCCCGTCCCGCTGCCGCCCAGCACCAGCACCTCGCCCTGCGTCTGGTAGATGCGCGCCAGCTTCTCGCGCACGCGACGCAGCGCGCCGGCGAACTGCTCGCCGCGATGGTTGACCATCGGCTGCGCCATCGCGGAGAGCACCTCCGGGGCGCAGGTCACCGGCCCTGGTATGAAGAGCAGATCGCCGGGCACGTCGTTCTCCTTTGCCGGCGGACGATGCCGCCGCTGAATCAGCGCTTGCGCGCGGGGGTTCGGCGAACGGAGGCGCGCTTCGCAGCCGCCGCGCGTCCGTTGCGCCGCATCTTGAGCGATACCACGTTGGTCCGATCGGGCGCGACTCCCTCCACCGGCGGCACGATCGGATCGCCGAAGGCCACCGTGAAGGCACCTGCCACGTCGTCCACCGGCACGAAGGTCATCGTCTCGCGAACCTCCCTGGGGACGTCATCGAGATCGACCTCGTTGCGGCGCGGCAGCACCACTTTGCTGATGCCGGCCCGCTTGGCGCCCAGGACCTTCTCCTTGATCCCGCCCACCGGCAGCACTTGCCCGGTCAGCGTGATCTCGCCCGTCATCGCGAGGTTCGGATCGACGCGGCGCGCCGTCAGCAGCGAGGTGATCGCCGTAGCCAGCGCGACGCCCGCCGAAGGGCCGTCCTTCGGCACCGCGCCGGCCGGGACGTGCACGTGGATGTCGTTCTTAGCGAAGAAGTCGTCCGGCAGGCCAAGGTCGGCGGAGTGCGCGCGCAGGAACGAGACCGCCGCCGTGGCGCTCTCCTTCATGACGTCGCCCAACTGGCCGGTGAGCGTCACGTTGCCCTTGCCGGGCATCGCCGTCGCCTCGATGAACATGATATCGCCGCCCACCGGCGTCCACGCCAGCCCCGTGGAGACACCGATGCTGGCAACCCGCTTCTTCACCTCGTTGAAGAAGCGCGGCTTGCCCAAGTAGTCGACCAACGACTCCGGCGTGAGCTTGGCCTTGTAGCCGGCGTCCTCGGCGATCTTGCGCGCCACTTTGCGGAAGATCGTGCCGATCTCGCGCTCCAGGTTGCGCACGCCCGCCTCGCGGGTGTAGTCGGCGATGATCGCGCGCAGCACCTTGTCGCCCAGCGGCGCCTGCGAGGGCTTCACACCGTTCGCGGTGTGCTGCTTCTTCACCAAGTAGCGCTTGGCGATCTGCAGCTTCTCCAGCTCCGTGTAGCCGTGCAGCGGGATGATCTCCATGCGGTCGCGCAACGGCGGCGAGATCGTCTCCAGCTGGTTAGCCGTGCAGATGAAGAGCACTTGCGAGAGATCGAAGGGCAGATCGAGGTAGTGATCGCGGAACGTGTTGTTCTGCTCGGGATCGAGCACTTCGAGCAGCGCCGACTGCGGATCGCCGCGATAGTCGCTGCCGACCTTGTCGATTTCGTCGATCATGACGACCGGATTGCGCGTGCCCGCATCGCGAATCGCGCGCACGATCGTCCCGGGCATCGC
>JAGWST010000417.1 GCA_028869325.1 bacterium
AATGTTCGGCGGCATCGCTCATCTCGCGCTGCAGGCGCTCCATCAGCGGATCGAAGTGACCCTCCAAGAACAGCGTGACCTCGTCGACCAGCCGGTCGTAATCGTCCTCGGACTGGTAGCCGACGCACGGCGCCAGGCAGCGCTTGATGTGGTACTGCAGGCACGGACGCCTGCGCCGCCCGTCGATCGGCTCGCGGCAGGTGCGCAAGGGAAAGACCACGCGCACCAGGTCGATCAGCTCGCGCAAGCCGTGGGCATTGGTGTAGGGGCCGAAGTAGCGCGCTCCGTCGCCCTTGAGCTGCCGCGTGAAGACCAGCCGCGGAAACGGCTCGTCGGTCAACTTCAAGTACGGATAGCGCTTGTCGTCGCGCAGCCGCACGTTGTAGGGCGGCTGGTGGCGCTTGATGAGATTGGCCTCCAGGATCAGGGCCTCAATCTCGTTGTGCACCACGATCCAGCGCGCATGGGCCACGCGCTCCACCATCGCCTGCGTGCGGATGTGGTGGCTGCTGGACTCCTGGAAGTAGGAGCGTACGCGACTGCGCAGCGAGACGGCCTTGCCGATATAGAGAATGCGCCCCGTCGCATCTTCCATCAGGTAGACGCCGGGAGCGTCCGGCAGCTGGGCGAGGGTCTGCTCCAACGGGGGGCGGTCGAGGATCACAACCCCATTCTACCGTACGAGCCGCCGTCGATTCCAACCGGGCGGGCGCACGGCCGGTGGGCGGGCCTTGCGGGCGCCGGCGTCGAAGCCGGGCAGAGTGAGCGAGCGGTGAAACAGCTAGGCCTTCTTTTGCATTGGTATCAGCCGCCCTGGCAGTACCCCGAGATGCTCGATCGCATCGTCGCGGAGTGCTATCGGCCGCTCTCCCAGTCACTCGAGCGGCACCCTGTGCGCTGCTCGCTCGACATCTGCTGGTCGCTCGTGGAGCAGCTGCTGGCGCGAGGCAACGACGACGTGCTCACCAGCCTCGCCGCTGCGGCCCGCCTCGGCCACCTCGAGTTCGTCGAGACCGCTGCCTACCACCCGATCCTTCCGCTCGTCCCGCGCGAGGTGGCGGCCCGCCAGCTCGCATTGAACTACGAGCGCAACCGGGCGGTCTTCGGCCGCGCCTACGCTCCGCGCGGCGTCTTTCCTCCGGAGATGGCCTACGCGCCGGAGCTCGCCTCGCTTTTGACCTCGCTGGGCTACGACTGGACGGTGACGGAGGACGTCGCGATCGCCGTTCGCGAGGGGGAGCCGCCGATCTCCCAGCTCTTGCGCGCTCCTAGCGGGCTGCGCGTTCTCCTGCGCTCCAATCGCTGGAGCAACGCCGTGGCCTTCGGACCTCACGACGGCGCGCGAGCGGCCGAGGCGATGGCCGCGGAGCTGCGCTCGCGAGCGGGCGACGGCGACGCCTACCTGCTGCTGGCCATGGACGGCGAGACCTTCGGCCACCACCGGCGCGAGTACGGCACGTTCGTCGCCGACTTCGCCTCGTGGTGCGCGCGGACGGACGACGTCGAGATGGCATCGGCCAGCGATATCGTCGCCGCCTTCCCGGTGCGCGAAGGCGAGGTTCCCGCCACTTCGTGGAGCGTGCTGCCCGGCGACGTTCACGCGGGGCTGCCGTACCCGTTATGGGACGACGGCGGTGAGCTCCACCGCGCAGGATGGGAGCTGCTCCACCTGGCCTGGCGCCTGGCCATGGCGCAGCCCGCGCTGCACGCGGAGTTCGATCGCGCCATCTCCTCGTGCGCCTTCTGGTGGCTCTCCCGCTCGAATTGGGAGCCGAAACTGGCACGGCGCGGATTCTCGATGCTGGTCGACGTCGTGCGCGCCTCGCGCGAGTCCGCCACCCTGGAGCGCGCGCTGGCCCTCTACGATCGCATCTGCGCGGGCGCGGCCGCTCGCAGCAAGGCCTCGTAGCCGGCTACGAGTTGCCCTTGCGCGGCAGGTGCATCCAGACGAAGGCCGCGATCAGCAACACCAAGCCCGCGACGATGGCGCC
>JAGWST010000418.1 GCA_028869325.1 bacterium
AGGGTCGTCTTGCCGGATCCACTCGGTCCGACGACGACGACTACCTCCCCGCGTTTGACACGCAGATCGACGCCGTCCAAAACGCGATGTTCACCAAAGGACTTATGAATATCCTCAAGCACGAGAACTGGGCGACTCTCCGCAATTCCAATGGTGGCCCCCTCCGTCACACCCCCTCCTCTCTCGCCCGCATCGCTAGCCCGGAACAGCAAACCGCACCTCGATCCATCTCATCAGCCGCGATGCCGCAAAACATAGAGTAAAGTAGGCGATCGCGACCGTCGTGTATACCTCCAAGGGGCGCGACGATTGTACCGTCACCACGTCGCCCCGGTGCATGATGTCCAGCACGCCTATGTACGCGACGAGCGCCGAATCCTTGACGAGAACGACGAACTGGTTGACGAACGGCGCGAGCATCTTGCGAGTTACCTGCGGCAAGACCACGAACCTCATGGTCCCGACTCCCGTGAATCCCAAACTCAGTGCGGCCTCGGTCTGGCCTGACGCGATACCGAGAATGCCGCCGCGGAAGATCTCCGCCAGATAGGCGCTCGTATTCAGCCCGAGAGCAAGGATGCCCGCATCGACTGCGCCAAGGTTGACGTGTAAGAGGATCGGAAGCACGTAGTAGAACCAGACGATCTGAACGAGAACCGGTGTATTACGAAAGACCTCAACGTAGACTCCGAGAAGCGTATCGACCGCCCGGATGTTGGTAGTCCGCAGCGCCCCGACTGGAAGCCCGATCAGGACTCCGATGGCCAGCGCGGCAAACGAGATCCAAAGCGTCATCGGGACGCCCGCCAGGATGAACGGGACCGCGGTGAGCATCGTGCTCACGCTGAAATGATACAACGCCGTCCCCTCTCTCCGGACTGGCGGCGGGCGCAGCTAGGTGCGCCCGCCGCCACGTGAGATCATCGAGCTGCTGCGGGCTCGTTCCCGACTATGTGGTACTGCGCCAGGAGCTCCTTGACGGTGCCGTCTTTCAGCATCGAGACAACCGCCTTGTCGACGGCAGCCTTGAACGTCGGCTGGCCCTTTGGAACGGCGATGCCAAATTGCGCAACCCCATACGAACCGGTCACGAGCCGATACTCCGGATGGCTCGATGTGACTGAGATCAGCGCGTCCTTCTGATCGGTATACGCCTGCACCTGGCCGCTCGCCATAGCCAGCACGCCCGCGCCGACATCCTTGATCCGAATGATATGCGCCTTGATCTTGCCCGCTTGCGAGAGTTCCGTCAGGAGCTGGTCGGTATTCGATCCGGTGGTCACGGATATCGAGACGTTCGCTTTATTGAGATCGCTCCAAGAACCGTAGGGGCTGCCTTTCGGAACGATCGCCGTGAACGCCGTCTGGTACAAGGGGTGGGAGAAATCCACGATCTTAGCGCGCTCCGTGGTAATGCCCTCCAGCGCTACATTGAACTTTCCCGTCGCCACGCCGCTCGCCAGCGTTGCCCAGCTATCCTCTACGAACTCGGGCTTCGTGCCGAGATCACCGGCGAGTTTCGCCGCCATGTCGATCAGCATGCCTTTCAGGCTATTACTGGCGACATCGCGATACTCCAATGGATTCCACTCCGCCCAGCCGACCTTCAACTTCTGCGACGATTGAATGTCGGCCAAAAGGCTGCCGCCCGCAGGTCCAGAGGCCGCGGCAACGGTGGCTGCGGCACTCGCACGCTCCGGCCCAAAACCTTCCGCACCCACGAGCAAGGAAAAGACCGCGATGATCGGAACGAACACCATTCCAACATGTTTCTGCATTCGTCTCACCTCGTTAGCGACGTTTGTTATTTCTAACGACTAGGCCAACTTGCGAACGGAAACCGGCTGTGCCGAAGTGGAAAACTCCGGCATCACGTACCTCGCCATCCGTTCCATGGACGCGAACACCTTGTTCTTCGGCAAGCCGAAGGCCATATTCGCTGCCAGCCATGTCACGCCCATCTCTTGCCATCTTGCGACGCGCTTACGCACCCCTTCGACGTCGCTGAGGATAGGGTCGTCGTAGCGCTCGTAGAGATTGTCGAGCGGCAAGTCATCAAACCTGGCAGGTGAGACGGCCCCTCGCTTGAGCGGCACATCGGACTTATCGACGCGGAAGTCGAGCCCCCCGCGCTCGAAAAACGCCATGTACATCCCCCAATGGATGAGGACGTCCCGCACCTGCAACTCAGCCTCTTCTCGCGTCTCTCCCACGTAGAGGCGTCGCAGAATGCCGAATTCCTTGCGCTCCGTGCCTGTCTCCGCGAGCGCCTTTTCGTATTCTCCGAGCGCGTATTGAAACGCATCTGCGTCAGCGAAGCAGCCGTAAAGGGGGCTAGTCAGCACGTTGAGACCTCGCTTCGCCGCTCCGCGTAGGCCGTCGGGGCTCTGGGCCGTGATCCAAATCGGGGGATGCGGCTTCTGGAGCGGGCGCGGCAAAGTGGTCATCTCAGGGAATTTCCAGTACTTGCCGTTCCACTCGAAGTCTTCCTCGGTCAACGCCTTCAGCAGAATGTCAAGCGATTCGTTCGACATATCGCGACTCTCCCGGATGTCGAGCCCCAGTCGATCGAATTCGTATTTGTTTGCACCACGGGCGACTCCGAGCTCGATTCTGCCGTTGCTGATGTGGTCGGCTAGCGCGACCTCTTCTGCGAGCGCCAGCGGATGCCAATACGGCAGCACGATCACGGCCGTGATCAAGCGCAATCGCTTCGTGTGATTGGCGATGTGAATGGCCAGGGCAAGGGCCGACGGGTTCGTGATATAGTTGATAAAGTGATGTTCCGGAATGAACACCGCATCGAAACCAAGCTCTTCCGCGTACTGGCACATCTCCGTGACCTCTGCCAAGAAGTCATTGAACGGCCGGTTGACATCGCGGTAGTGCATCCCCAGGAATAGGCCGAATTTCACGTTACACACCAACCTCTCTACTGATGGCTTGCGGAATGCTGCTTGCGCCGCCCGCACGCGAGAAGACGAGTCGCCCATCGATCCAAGTCTCCTGTACGGAGATCTCAGCAATCGACTGCGGTGACGCAGTGAATGGGTCTTCGGAGAGCACGACGAAATCGGCGCACTTGCCCGCTTCGATGGAGCCGAGATCGGACTCGGCGCGCGCGGCGTAAGCGGCCCATGTCGTGTACATTCGAATTGCCTGCTCGACGGCGATTGACTCGCCGGGATCGAGCCGTTTGCCACTCAGGGTGCGCCGGGTCACGGCACACGCTATGCCGAAGAGCGGCTGACAGAGACGCGCATCCGTTCCGCTGCAATCTCCCCCGGCGGCAAGCGCCGCGCCCTCCTCGATCAGGCTTCTGAATGGGTAAGCGCTGCGCGTGCGCTCGGCGCCGAGATAGGTTTCGAGAGCGTCTCCAAAGCTGTAGATGAAGCCCGGATTCGGCACGGGAAGAAGCCCGGCGTCGCGGAGTTGCGCCCGACGCTCGAACGTGCAGAGGATGTTGCCGGCATGCTCGACACGGTGCCGCGCCGCGCGCACGCGCTCGGCGGGGAGTCGGCGCGCTGCCGCGATGACCGTGTCCTGGGCACGATCGCCTACGGCGTGCATCGCCAACTGTACGCCTGCATCGGTGGCCCGGCCTAGCATCTGGGTCAACTCGTCGACATCGTAGGCTAGCCGCCCATTCGTAGAGGGATCGAGCTCATATGGATCGTGGAACGCGGCGGCCATCGCCGTCGTGCCGCCGTCCAGGAAGAGCTTGATGCCTTGGAAACGAGGGTTGCCGCCGGGGAGGGTCTCCGGGAGTCCTTCCAAGGCTTCATCGAAGCCGGCGACCGCGGGTACATGCACGTAGACGCCCACGCGAAGCGCGAGAGATAACTCGCGCATCGTCTCCAAGCCCTCGCGGGAGTGGCCGATCTCTCCAAGGCTGGTGACGCCGCTGGCCAAGAAGTTCTCGCGCACGCAGCGCTCGATCGCTGCCCGCCGCTCCGCCTGTGACGGCTCGGGAACACCCAGCAGGTGGTACATGTCTTTGGTCAAGCCGGTCGGCTCGCCATCGGCATCGCGCTCGACCAGGCCCCCCGGCGGATCGGGCGTGTGCCGATCGACGCCGGCAACCTCGAGGCCCTTCGTATTAAGAATGGCAACGTGGAAGCTAGAGCGGAAGACCACCGGATGGTGGCGGCTGACCAGGTCGAGGTCGTGCCGGTTCGGATAGCGTCCCTCCGCCATCTGACGATCTTGGAAGAGCGTGCCCTGCCCCTTGACCCACGTGCCGGGCGGGACGCGTTGGGCTGCCTCACGCAGACGGCGTTGGACCTCGGCGATGGAGGTGACCGCAGGAGGGCGGCAGTCCACCGCTGTGTAGAGGGCTAGCGCCGTGAGCTCCAGATGCGTGTGCGCGTCGACGAAGCCGGGAAGGATGGTCGCGCCGCCGGCGTCGATGACGCGGTCTGCACGAAGCGTTCCGATCTCATGGCCGAGCGCGGCGACGCGGCCGTCCACGACGAGGAAAGCATCAGACTCCGGGCAGCGGTGCGAGAGCGTTCTCACCCGAGCATTCCGTACGAGGAGCGAGCCCATGCCGGAAGCCTAGCATGGTACAAGGCCGGAAGACTTCCCACGTTTACTAGGAAATCATCTCCGTCCCGTCATATAACCCGTAGTATGCCGACCCACGCCGGGACACGAGCGATCCGGCTTCAGCAACTGCTTCGGATTGCCAAGGCCGTCAATTCCACCCTCGACCTGGAGAGTGTGCTGCAGACGATCGTCGATACCGTCTGCGACCTGACGACTTGGAAGATGGCTTGTATCGCCATCGTCGACGAAGGGACCCAGGAGGTCATCTTCGTCGCCCAACGAGGCTTCCACGACCAGGGCGGCAGACCGGCGCGCTGGCCGATCACCGAGAGCCTGACACCGCAAGCCACGGCGGCCGGCCGGACCATCGTCGTGAGCGACACGC
>JAGWST010000419.1 GCA_028869325.1 bacterium
ACGGGTGGCGCTCGCGCAGCGCCTTGAAGAAGTTGCGGCCGATACGGCCGAAGCCGTTGATGCCGATGCGCATGGTCTCGTACTCATCCTCTCACGAGTGCTTGCTCTGGACCTCTGAACGGAGCGCCGGCCAAAGCGGGCGATACTACCTCGTACCCGTGGGCGGCGCCTGCTCGTAAGCCGAGGCGAGCCGCTTGGCCAGGCGGATCAAGGCCTGGAGCCGGCCGTTGAGCGTCGGCCTGCTGGCGGGGGGACGGCAACGGGCCGCCAGCTCCCCCAGCGTCAGCTCGGGGTGCTTGAGCCGCAGCTCCGCCGCCTCGCGCAGGGCGGGCGTCAGCCGGTGGAGGCCGTAGCGCTCGCGGATCGTCTCGATGGCCAGCCGTTGGCGCGCCGCGGCATGCACGGCACGGGCGACGTTGGCCGCCTCCACGTTGACCAGGCGACGGATGCGGTTCTTGGTCTCCTTGACGGCGCGCACGTCCTCCAGATGCAGCACGGCGCCGTGGGCGCCGATGGCGGCCAGCGTGGCGACCACCGCCTCGCCCTCTTTGAAATAGAGCAACGCCCGGCCGCGGCGCACACTGCGCCGCGCGGCAAGCCCTTCGGCAGTGAGCAGCATGGCGATGCGCCGCGCCGCCTGCTCATCGTGCGGCGTGAACTCGAGGTGGTATCCCTTTCCCGGCAGCGAGAGCGAGCCGCACGTCAGAAACGCGGCGCGCAGCTCGACGCGGCGGCAGCAGCGCCGCTTGGGTTTGAGGGGCACGCCCTCGCGCAGGTCGGCAGGCACCTCGGCAACATACTGCGTCGCACGGTAGAGGCGCAGGCTCGGCATGCCGGAGATGGGCGTCGCGGTCTCGCGCGGCTGCAGGGCGTGGAAGAGACGCGCGACGGCGGCGCGCTGCGTGCGAAAGCGCCCATGCGCGGCGCCGTAGTACGCCAAGCCGCGGAGCAACGTCTGACGGCAGCACGCCGTCTCGGGATGCTCGCGCGCGAGCGCGTCCTTGACGTCGGCGGAGAGCGTGCTGCGCATCTACTGCGGCGGGTCCACCACCAGGTGCCCCGCATCTTTCGCAAGAGAGGTCGTTTGTTCGCTCCAGTGAACGCTCGGTAGCAAGATGGCCGCTGCCGCCGTTTCTTCTCGCCACGGGCTCGCCCTGCTCCTCGGCACGACGGGCGTCGTGGCCTTCAGCGTCACGCTGCCGGCGACACGGGCAGCCGTGCCGTACCTCGGCGGGACGTTCGTGGGGTTGGGACGGGCCGTGGTGGCCGCCGTCCTGGCGGCGATCGTGCTGGCCGTCATGCGCGAGCGGCTCCCCGAACGCCGCCATTGGGGCGGTCTGGCGGTGGTTGCCCTGGGCGTCGTGGTCGGCTTCCCGCTGCTCTCGGCGATCGCGCTCCAGAGCCTCCCCTCGGCGCACAGCGCCGTGGTCATCGGCCTGCTGCCGGCGGCCACGGCCGTCATGGCCGTGCTCCGCGCCCACGAGCGGCCGAGCTTGACGTTCTGGGCCGGATGCACCGCCGGCGTGGTGGCGGTGCTGATCTTCGCGGCCGTGCAGGGCGCGGGACGTCCGCGCCCCGGCGACGCGCTGCTGTTGGGGGCTGTGGTGCTGGGGGCGCTCGGCTACGCGGAGGGCGGGCGCATCTCGCGTGAGATCGGGGGCTGGCGCGTGATCTCCTGGGCGCTGATCCTCTCGGCTCCGCTGCTGGTCGTCCCCACGGCGATCGCCGCGCGCGACATTGCGGCCCCCGTTCCAGCCGCCGCTTGGCTCGGCTTTGCCTACGTCAGCGCGATCAGCATGTATCTGGGCTTCTTCGCGTGGTACCGTGGGCTGGCGTTGGGCGGCGTGGCGCGCATCGGCCAGATCCAGCTCATCCAACCGGTACTCACGCTGGTGTGGTCGGTCCTGCTGCTGGGAGAGCACGTGAATGCACTAACCGTCGTCGCGGCACTGCTGGTGCTGGCCAGCGCGGCCGTCGCGCAGCGCACGCGAGCGGGCGATCAGAGCGGCGGGAGCCCGTCGTCCTCGCGCTCGGCGACGATCTCGTAGAGCGAGGCGGGATCGACCTTTGCTCCGGGCCGCTCCGGCACGGCCAAGACGCGCACGGTAACCACGCGGCGCGCGTAGTGAATCTCCAGCTCGTCGCCGCTCTGCACCCGGTAGCCGGGCTTGAGCGGATGACCGCCGCGCAGCACCCGCCCCGCATCCAGCGCCTCTTTGGCCACGGTCCGGCGCTTGGAGAGTCGCGCGACCTTCATGAACTTGTCGAGACGCATGATTTACGTCATACCGTCGTTGCCGAGAGGCTTATTTACGCTGCAGCGCGGCCGGCGTCACGCAGGTTCCGCTCGCGCGTACCACCACCAGCGGCTCCTCCAGCACGTCGGCGGCCGAGGGCCCCAGATCGTAACGTGCGGCGATCACCTTGCGCGCCACGAACGAGATGGCGCGCGAGGTCTTGCCCACGCGCGTGATGCGCCCCTCGGCCTCGATGTAATCGCCGGCGTGAACGGGCGCCAAGAACTCCACGCTGTCGTACGCGGCGAAGAGCCCCTCGTCGCCGTCGTGGACGATCAACAGCTCCGTCGCCACGTCGCCGAAGAGCGCGAGCACGCGCGCACCGTCGACCAGATCGCCGCCGTAGTGCGCGTCGTGGGCGCTCATGCGCACCCGAATGCGCGCGACGTACTCGTTCACGGCGTCACCTCCGTCTTGGCCAGCTGCCAGAGCTCCTCCATCTCGTCGAGCGTCAGATCGGAGAGCTCGCGCCCTTGCGCGGCGGCGCGCGCCTCGACGAATGAGAACCGGCGGTAGAACTTCTCGTTGGCCTCGCGCAGCGCGCCCTCGGCATCGATCTTCAGCGTGCGCGCGATATTCACCGCGGTGAAGAGCACGTCACCCAGCTCCTCGCGCACATGCTCCTCCTCGTGCGTGCCGCCGTGCCTGGCGCCGGCCGAGCGTAACGCCTCCGCCAACTCACGCAACTCCTCGTCCAGCTTCTCCAGCACACCGGTCAGCTCGGGCCAGTCGAAGCCCACGCGCGATGCCTTCTCCTGCATGCGTTGCGCGCGCAACAGCGAGCCCAGGCCCTTGGGGATGCCGTCCAGACGGCTCTTGCGCAGTTGGCCGGCGCGCTCTTTGGACTTGAGCCGCTCCCAGTTCATCCAGAGCTCGTCCAGACCGCTGACAGAGGTATCGCCGAAGACGTGCGGGTGGCGGCGCACCATCTTGTTGGAGAGCGCGTCGATCACGTCCGCCACGGAGAACTTGCCGCGCTCGGTTGCGAGCTGAGCATGGAAGACGATCTGCAGCAGTAGGTCTCCCAGCTCCTCGACCAGCGAGTGATCGTCCTCGCCCTCCACGGCGTCGACCACCTCGTAGGTCTCTTCGATCAGGTAGGGCAGCAGCGTGCGGTGCGTCTGCTCGCGGTCCCACGGGCAGGAGCGGCGAAGGCGCGCCATGATCTCCACCAGCTGCTCCCAGCTATAGTGGGCGCTGGCCGGCGGCAGCGGCACCAGCGGCATCGTCACCGCCGCGGAGAGCGTGGCGCGCGGCATCCCCGGCACCAGCGTCACCGCGATGCCGGCGTGCTCCAACGCGCGCAGCAGCACGGGCAAGCCGGGGAAATCCGAGAGGGGATTCCCCAGCACGCCAAGTGCGTAGTCGACGCCCGATCCGGCTGCCGGAGCAGCGGCTGCCAGTGCAGAGACGACGCGCTCGATCTCCGGCTCGCTGCCGCGGATGAACAACGCGGGGTCGTGTACGAGCTGCTGCTCGAGCACGACCCCGGCGCCATGGAGAAACTTGGCCAGCTCTGGGGGCGCTTGGAGCGCGGTCGCTCGCGGAGCCTCTTTGAGCGCCTCCAGACTCCCCCGCGTCAGCAGGTCCGGATCACCCGGACCCAAACCGACGATCCGCAGCGTGGCGCGACTCTACTTCTTCGCCGGAGCCTGCGTTGCCGGGGCCGGCGCCGGAGTGGAGGCCGCGGGCGGCGCGCTGGGCGGCGGCGTGGGCGGAAGCAGATCGGCGAAGCGCTGATCGTAGATCTCGATCTTCGCGCCGTTGCGCAGGCTGCCCAGGAACGAAGGCACGAGCTGGGACTCTTGCTGCTGCGTCAACTGCTGCTTGACCAGCGGTGCGGAGCTCGCCAACGTGGCCTTCTGCGCGGGGCGCCGCTCTTCGACCTGAATGATGTGATAGCCGAAGGGCGATTTCACCGGCGGGCTAATCTGGCCGATCGGCAACGAGAACGCGGCGTTCTGGAAGGCCGGCACCATCTGCCCCTTACCGAACCATCCCAGCTCACCGCCCTTGTCCTTGCTGCCGGGATCGATCGAGTACTCCTTGGCCAGATCCTCGAACTTCTGCCCCTGCTTGAGCTTTTGCTCCACGACGCCGGCCGTCTTGAGGTCGGGCACCAGGATGTGGCGCGCGCGAGCCTGCTCGGGCTTATCGTATGCGGCGTGGTTCTTTTCGAAGAAGGCCTTGACGTCGGCGTCGCTGACGTGCACCTGCGGCGCGACGGCCTTCTCCAGGAGCACCTGCTGCGTGACGATCTGCTTGACGTCATCCATGGTGAGGCCCTGCTGCTTGATCAAGGCGTCGAACTGCCCTGCCGGGTAGCGGCCCTTGATCTCGTCGATCTTCTTTTGGATCTCGGGGCCGCTGGCGGTGATGCCCTTCTGCTTGGCGTAATCGTCGAGCAGCGCGGTCTGGATAAGTTGCCCGAGCATCTGCTTGCCGCCCGGGCTGGCCTCCAGCTTTGTGTCCAACTGGGCTTTGGTAATCTTCTGGCCGTTGACCGAGGCCAGCGTCTTGCCGCCGCCCGAACAGGCAGCGAGCGAGAGACCCAGGGCGCTCGCGGCTGCCAGAGCCACCAGCCGGTGCTTTGTCCACGTGCTCACGTACTACACTCCATAGCAACGAAACCGCCCCGAGGGAGGGGCAGCGGATGGTGGTTCGCCCGGGGGGGAGGCGTTCCTCTCCGGCGGCACGACGCTCGGCCGCACACTCAGCCCGTTAGAGCGCTTCGAGCAGCGAGCGCAGCAGGGGCATCCACGCCGCTGGATCGCCATCCGGCAGCTCCACGGTCAGCCGCTGCTCGCCGAAGCGGAATTTACCGCCGGTGAGCCGCTGGACCGTGGGGACCGCCTGCGGCGCCAGCGCGAAGCCCGACCCGACGGCCAACATCAGGCGCCGCTCGTCGACGACCACGCGGGTGATGCGCTTGCGCAGCGCGAGCGTGCGCAGCGTTGTGATCTCGACCAGGTGCTGGAGCGGCTCCGGCATGGCGCCGAAGCGGTCGCGCAGCCCAGCGGCGATCTCCTCGACCTGCGCCTCGCTGCGCGCCGCGGCCAATTGCTGGTAAACGGCGATCTTCTGCGAGGCCTGCGAGATGTAGTCGTCGGGGATGTAGGCCGTCAGCTTGAGATCGAGCACGGCCTCCTGCGCGGCCTCGGCGCGCGCATTGCCCTGCCGCTCGGCCACGGCCTCGGCCAGCAGCTGGCAGTACGTGTCGAAGCCGACGGCGGCGACGTGCCCGGACTGCGCGTGGCCCAGCAGGTTGCCGGCGCCCCGGATCTCCAGATCGCGCATCGCCAGCTGCAGCCCCGAGCCTAGGTGCGAGAACTCGCGAATCGCCTCCAGCCGCGCCTTGGCCTCCTCCGAGAGCGCCTTGTGCGGCTGGTAGAGAAGGTAGGCGTAGGCCTGATGGTTCGAGCGCCCGACGCGCCCGCGCAGCTGGTAGAGCTGGGAGAGGCCGAACTGGTCGGCGTTGTTGACGATCAGCGTGTTGGCGTTGGGGATGTCCAGCCCGTTCTCGATGATCGTGGTGGCCAGCAAGATGTCGATCGCGCCGCCGACGAAGTCGGCCATCACCGGCTCGATCTCCGCCTCGCTCATCTGCCCGTGCGCGACGGCGATGCGTGCCTTGGGCACCAACGCCTGCAAGGCGTTCTGCACGCCGTGGATCGTCTCGACCCGGTTGTGAACGAAGTAGACCTGTCCCCCGCGATCCATCTCATGCTCGATGGCGCGCACGATCAATACGTCGTCCGTGGGCACGACCACCGTCTTCACCGACATGCGGTTCTTGGGCGCGGTCTGGATCAGCGAGAGGTCGCGCACGCCCACCAACGACATGTGCAAGGTGCGCGGAATCGGTGTCGCCGACATTGTCAGCACGTCCACGTTCGTGCGCAGCTCT
>JAGWST010000420.1 GCA_028869325.1 bacterium
CCGGCGTTCCAGCGGCATGGCGCACGCTGCCGCGAGCCACAGTCGTGCGCGCACCCCGATATTACGTGCGGGCTAGTCAGGGGTGGGTGGATGCTCGCCTGGCGTTCTGGGTCGACCCGGAATTGAGCCAGGCCTTCGGCGGCGCCTTGACGACCGCGCGAGGCGTAGGACTCAGCATCGAACCCGGCCTCGATGCGCTCGTCTTCGTGCGCGGAAGGTTGCTCGGAAGCGATGGACGTGTCATCAGCAAGACGACTCCCGGCTACCGCTGGGTTCCAATCGCCAGCAATGTGAAGAGCGTCTCATGCGATGGAGAGTGCGTCGTGGCGCTACAAGGTATCCCGCCCAAAGGGATCGCCCTCAACCCACGAGCGCATATTGCGTTGCCTGTAGCGTTTGAGGCGCATATGCCATGGCTGATAAGCGCATCTCTTCCGCCGGGGCCCCGTGGTATGCTGCGCTATAACGTCGCTTACGATGACCACTGGGCCGTCTTCGCCGGTGGCGGAGCATTTCCGCACTTCCGAGTAGACGCGACAGTGAACGGCTGGATCATTCCACAACGTAACCACCCCGTTCCAGTGGTGATCATTGAATGGGTTGCCGCTCTACAGGCGCTGTTTGAGATTGTTGGGGCTCTATGGATTCTTGCGCTCCTTTGTCTTGCGGTGGCTGCCGGCGTCCGGGTTATGCGATCAACGAGAAGGCCGTCTTCGGCGTAGGAATGGTTTCGGCCGTGTCGTAGAAGCGCGGGACCGGTAGAGGCCGGCCCTGTACGGCAAATGTTTACCCCTCATCTTGAAGCGTTGAGATATGTATCACATTGCGGTTATCGGTACTGGCTACGTCGGGCTCGTCACGGGGACGTGCCTGGCCGAGCTCGGCAATAGAGTCGTATGCGTCGACAACGATGCGCTCAAGATCGCCATGCTCAAGGAAGGGAAGCTGCCTTTTTTTGAGCCTGGGCTGCTGGAGCTCGTCCTTCGCAACCAACATGGGGGAAGGCTTTCGTTTGCGGACGCAGTCGGGCCAGGAATCGCCGGCGCGGATATCGTCTTCATCGCGGTGGGCACCCCGATGGGTGAAGATGGCCATGCGGACTTGCAGCACGTGCGTCAGGTAGCGGTGGAGGTCGCGGCGGCTTTGGACGGAGCCAAGATAGTTGTAAACAAGTCCACCGTGCCTGTCGAAACTGGCGATCTCGTTGCCTCAATTATCCGTGAGCACAAGACATCGTCGCACAGAGTCCATGTCGTCTCGAACCCAGAGTTTCTGCGTGAGGGATCTGCGATCGTGGATTTCATGAAGCCAGATCGCATTGTTCTCGGCGTTGAAGATGACGGAGCCGAGACGGTGATGCGGGACCTGTATGCGCCGCTCGAAGCTCCGATCATCGTGACAGACGTGCGCACCGCGGAAATGATCAAGTATACGGCGAACTCATTCCTCGCAACGCGAGTCTCTTTTATCAACGAAATCGCAGCGATCTGCGAGCGTGTCGGAGCCGACGTCAAAGACGTCGTTGCCGGGGCCGGCAGCGATAAGCGTATCGGCACCACCTTCATGAACCCGGGGCTCGGTTTTGGAGGATCATGTTTTCCGAAAGACGTCTTGGCTTTGCGCCGAATTGCCGAGAGCTACAGCCTTGAGCCGCACATCCTTGGTGCGGTGTTAGAAGTCAACAGGCAGCAGATCGAAAGAGCCTTTGCCAGACTTAAGGCCGCGATGGATCCTCTCGAAAAGCGGCGATTCGGACTGCTCGGACTTGCCTTCAAACCCAATACAGATGACGTGCGCGAGTCGCCAGCGATCGCTCTTGC